>CAYYDA010000067.1:0-8477 GCA_964470495.1 uncultured Steroidobacteraceae bacterium
CGCCCGAACCCACCGATGTCAAGCCGCTCGATGCGCATCAGCGGTCGTCCTCCGCGCCGACGAGGAGGTCGAGCCCGAGCGTCTCGGCCTCGTCGAGGAGTGCGCCGACCAGCGCATCCTCGTCGGGCGCGACCGAGCGGAGGTACCGGCGCCCGCGGGGTGATGCCTCGAACAGGGCGTGCACCGACTCTCGCAGGATGACCTGCCAGCGCTCGTGCTCCTCGGGATCGGTCGTGCGTCCGCTGCGGCGTGCGGCGGCAACCGTGCGCAGGAAGTCGCCGACGAAGTCGGGGGAGTCGCGGCGCGCCTCGACGTCGATCTCGGGCCGAGTGGCATCCTGGACCGACTCGATCCACACCAGCGGCGGCACGGTGCCCCGCTCCTCGTTCAGCAGCTGGCGCAGATCGTCGAGATACCCGGTACGCACGAGGTTCGCGTGGAGCGGTCCTCGGCCGGTGAGGCGGATCCGGACGACGAGCGACCGTCCGTCGGCATCGGCCACCGCCTGGTCGACCGCGGCCCGGCAGGCGGCGCGCAACGCCTCGTCGTCGACGAGCTCCGCGATCGGAACCTCAAGCGGATGCCAGCGCACCACGTCGGTGGGCACGAAGCGCACGCTGACGCCTCGTGCGGCGTCGACCTCGACCAGGTAGCAGCCCCGCGCGCCCAGCTCGCCCGGATCGCGGCCCTGCGGGATGCCGCAGTAGTAGGCCGGCGGATCAGCGAGCACCTGGCCGGGCTGATGGATGTGCCCGAGCGCCCAGTAGTCCATGCCGGATGCCCGCAGGTCGTCGACCGAGCAGGGAGCGTAGTTCGCGTGCCCCGGTCGGTCGCCGACGTTCGTGTGGAGGAGGCCGATCGAGAACGGTGCGGCCGGATCGGCCCTGAACTCGGCCGCGAAGTTGTCGGTGACCGCGGCGCGTGGATACGAGCGCCCATGGACGCGTGCGATCTCGTCGCCGTCGCGAAGGACCGCCACCGCCTCGCCGGGTGCCGTGCCGAATCGGTGGACGGCGGTCGGGAAGTCGAGCGATGGAGCCCACGCGCGGCCGTCGAGTGGATCGTGGTTGCCGTGCACGACGTAGCTCGAGATCCCGGCCTCGGCCATCTGCGCCAGTCCATCGCGGAATCGCGTCTGCCCCAGCAGCGTGGGGCTGGCGACCTCGAACACGTCTCCGGCGACGACTACGAAGTCGACCTCGTGCTCGAGCGCGGCTCGGACGACGCCCCGCCAAGCCTCCGTGGTCGCGCCACGAAGGAGAGCCAGCACGTCGGGCGGCGCCTCGGAGCTCAGGCCCTCGACGGGGCTGTCGAGATGGAGGTCACCGGTGTGCAGGAAGCGAAATGGCTTAATGGACACGGCCCGCCAAGCGTAGCCGATGGCCGTGACAGCTCACCGGTCGCGAGGCGGGCCTCGGGGAGTGGCCGACGCCGACCGACTCCCCCCGGGCGATCAGTCGGATCGCGCGGTCGGCGCCCAATCAATGGCGCCGCAATGGCGCTGCGGCGTTAGACGCTGCGACGTCCGCTGAGCAGCTGGAAGAGCAGCACGATGGCCGCAATCACCAGCAGCAGATAGATCAGGTTGCCACCGACGCTGGTGAGCAGGCCGAGCAGCCAGAGCACCAGCAGGATGACGATGATGGTCCAGAGCATCGGGTTCTCCTCACTCCTTCGTCAGTCCCTTCAGCGCCCCCCGATGGGCGACGCACGGCCGCAGTAATCGCAGGATGCGTGCCAGCAGGATGAGCGAACGCTTACTCGCTTCGCGAGCGACGTTCCTCGATGACCTGGTACACGAGCAGGACGGCCGCGAGGAGGAGGAACAGGTTCACCCATTGCCCCAGGCGAAGGATGACGCCGACCAGCCAGAGCACGAGGGCGGCAGCGGTGGCGATCCAGATCACGGGATCGGGTCGAGCACGATAACGAACGCGAGCACGGCCAGCACCACCAACAGCAGGACCGACGCGACGATGATGCTTGCCGCGAGGACGGCCGGCTCGTCCTTCACGCAGCGAGCGCCTCGAGCAGCCGCTCGACGTGGGCCGCCGGCTTCACCTGGGGCAGCACGTGGTCGATTCGCCCGTCCGGGCCGACGATGAAGGTCGTGCGCTCGGTGCCGAAGTAGGTGCGACCGGCGAAGGTCTTCTCGACCCACACGCCGAATGCGTCGGCCACGGCGTGCCCGGTGTCGGACAGGAGCCGGTACGGCAGCGCGTACTTCTCGCGGAACTTGACGTGGCTCTTCGTGCCGTCGCGCGACACGCCGAAGACCTGGACGCCGGTGTCGGCGACGTGCGACCAGCTGTCGCGCAGCCCGCACGCCTGGGCGGTGCAGCCGGGCGTGTCGTCCTTGGGATAGAAGTACAGGACGTAGCGCGAACCGGCCAGCGATTCGCTCGACACGACGGTGCCGTCGTCGGCGGTCATCTCGAACGTTGGGGCCGGATCGCCGGCGTTCAGTCGACTCATGCTCGGAAGTCTAGCCCGTCAGGAGCTCATCTCCTCGATCGCCACGAGCACCGGCGGGAGCTCGCGTGGCGCCATGCGCGCCACGAGCGAGCCGGCGAATGCGCCGATCTGCTCGTCATCGGCCTCGGCAAGGTCGTGGCCTGCGCCGGCAACCAGCTGCAGCTCCGGCTCGTTGCCAGCATCGGTCAGCACGGTGGCCAGCAGGCGCGACTCGTCTGCATCTGCCCACACGTCCACCGTGCCGTGGGCCAGGACGACGCTGCGATGCAGCATGGTGGCGAGCGCCAGCGGCGGCGTATGGAAGGCCTGCTCCCAGCCTGCCATTGCCAGGCCGATGCACTCGTCCCCGATCTCGATGCCGAAGTCCGCCTCGCGTCGTTCGGCGCGCTCGATCAGCTCCTCGGCCGCCCGGTCCAGCGCGGCCACGCCCGGCTGGTCGAGGTCGCGCCCGGTTCGGCTCCGCTCCGCCACGCCACGACGCAGCACGTCGCGGAACGACCGGGCGGATGCGCCGACGAGCCCCACGGCGCCGATGACGGGATCGCCGATCGCGACGCTCAACGCGATCACGGCGCCCTCGCCGTGGCCGACGATCGCCGTGCGCCGCAGGTCGAGCTCGCGGCGGGATCGCATGGCGCCGATGGCGTCCCGCGCATCGTCGATCTGGCTGAACAGGTCGCTCGCCTCCCAGGCGCCGTCGGACTCGCCGCAGCCGCGCGGGTCGTAGCGCAGGCTCGCGACGCCGCGCTCGGCGAGCGCATCGGCCAGTCGAGCGAGCAGGCCCGGCGGCTCTCCGGCGGGGATCGGCGTGAACCAGGCCGGGTGCCGGCCTCGGTCCCAATTCCCGTCGCGGTTGCGCGGCAGCCAGCTCGGGACGAGCAGCGCCCACGGCAGGCGACCGTCGCCGTCGGGCAGCGTCAGCGTCGCCGCCAGCGACAGGTCGCCGGCGCGGAAGCGAAGGTCGTCGGAGCGCGGCACGGGTCCGATGGTACGCTCGGATCACCGTGATGACCCAGCCCGGGCCCCTCTTCAGCCCGCCCCCCGAGCCGATCCCTTTCACGCCGGATCCGCGCGCCGTCCTGCCTGCCACGGCCGAGGTGATCGTGGTCGGGGGCGGCATGGTCGGCGCCTCCGCCGCGTATCACCTGGCGAAGGCCGGGATGCGGCCGCTGGTGATCGAGGCAAACGCACCCGCTTCCGGGGCGTCGGGTCGTAACGTGGGCATGGCGCTGGCCGGGCTCGGCGGACACTTCCCGCGGGTGACGCGGCTGTCCCGCGAGGCCGGTGGGCGCTCGATCCTGGACTACACCACGCGCTCGCTCGACATGCTCGAGGCCTGGGACGCCGAGCTGCCGGGCGGCATCGAGTGGGACCGGTTCGGATCGCTCGACCTCGCCCTCGACGAGGCCGAGGAGACGCACGTGCGCCGCATGGCCGAGATCCAGGCCGGCGAAGGGCTCGAGGTCCGCGTCGTGGACGACCGAAGCGAGCTGCGCGAGCTGGCGGACGGGCTCGCGACCGATAAGGTGCACGCCGCCAAGTGGACGCCGCGCGACGCGAAGCTCAATCCATTCCGCCTGTGCTCCGGCCTGCTCGAAGCGGTCCGAGGCATGGGCGGCACGGTCGTCACCGGGGTGCGCGCCGAGCGGCTGCTCGCCTCCAGCGGGCGGGCATCTGGCGTCGAGACGTCCCACGGCGACGTTGCCTCCGGAGCCGTCCTGCTCGCGACCAACGCGTGGACGCCGGCCCTCGTTCCGCACCTCGCCGCCAATCTGACGCCCATCCGCGAGACGGTCTGTGTGACCGAGATGCTGCCGTTTTCGATCGGGCGGCCCGGCTTCGAGACCAACCAGTGCAACGAGTATTGGCGCCAGATGCGCACCGGCGAGGTGCTCATCGGTGGCTACGCCGTCGCCGACGAGGAGATGGGCATCGGCTCGTACTCGATCCGGGTCCGGCCCGGCGTCCCACCCCGGCTCGCTGGCCTTCTCGCACGCCTTCATCCCGCCCTGGCCGACGTGCGGATCATCCGCTGCTGGGCCGGCCTCCTCGACTTCGCCTCGCTCGAGATGCCGATGGTCGGGGCGCTGCCGGCCGAGGACGGCACGCCGTTACCGGGTGCCTATGTCGTGGCCGGGCTGACCGGCCACGGCCATCCGTATGCGCCGGTGCTCGGGCTCCTCGTGGCAGAGCTGATCAGCGGAGGTGAGGCCCGAACTCTGCCGCTGGCGCCATTCGACCCACGCCGCTATGTCGGGGCCACACACGCGCCGACGTGGCTCGAGCCGTTCCGGGGGACGACGCCGCTTCCCCGCTAGAACAGGGGCCGCCACGTGCCCAGCGCGACGCTGGTCCCGATGGCGACGGCAGCCACGAACACTGCTCCGACAACCCAGGCCCAATCCGATGGGCGCAGCCGCTGCGGACGCGCGACGCTGCGACACGGCATCGCGCCGAACCCGCGCGCCTCCATGGCGAGCGCCATCCGCGACGCTCGCCGAATGGCGCCGACCAGCAGCGCCATCAGCCGGCCGAGGAAGAGCCGGATGGCGGCAACCGGCGAGCGGCCCGCCTCGACGCCGCGCGCGCGGCGCGCAATCCCGATCGCCTGCCACTCCCGGCCCATCAGCGGCAGAAGTCGCAACGCGGCGAGCACGCCGATGGCGTAGCGCGGTGAGACGCGTGCGTGCTGGATGAGGGCGTCGGCCGTCTCGGTCGGGTCGCTGGTGGCGGTGGCCAGGATGCCGGCCAGCGCGATTGCCAGCAGCCGGAGCCCCAGCCCTGCGCCGTTCACGAGCGTCTCGGCCCCGATCCTGACCGGCCCCACGGCGACAGCCGTCGGGCCCAGCTGCTCCGCGGCGAACAGGACGTTGAGGACCGCGATCGCGATCGCGAGCATCCCGACCAGCCACGCCCGGCCGAGCAGCGCGCCCACCGACAGTCCGGAGATCGGCAGCAGGGCGACGAGCGCGGCCAGGATCATCGCCGCCGTCACGGCGTCGAGAGAGGCAAACAGCGCGATCAGCAGCGCGAGCGCCGCCAGCAGCTTGGCAATCGGGTCCGCGCGCGCGAGGGGAGCCCCTGCATCGGGCACGATCGGCGTCAGGAGCCGCATCAGAAAGATCTGCCGAGCTGGAACGTGCGATCGGCGAGCGCGTTCACGAAGGCGCGGTCGTGGGAGACGAAGCAGACGGCACGCCCATCGTCACGCAACGCCGCGAGGAGATTGACGAGCTCGCCCCACGTGCGCCGATCCTGCCCGAACGTGGGCTCGTCGAGCACGAGGAGCTTCGGCGCCGTCGCCAGCGCCGTCGCGACGGAGAGCCGCCGCTGCTCGCCTCCCGAGAGCGTGAACGGGTTGGCCTCCGCGAGGTGTCCCAGTCGAAGGCGGTCGAGCAGGTCGTCCGCGCGCCGCCGGGCGGCCGCCTCGTCCACACCGATCCGACGCGGGCCGAGCATCAGCTCCTCGCGCACCGATCCGGTCAGGAACTGGTGCTCCGGATCCTGGAAGACCGTGCCGATCCGGCGAGCGAGGTCCCGGGCGGGCCAGCGGGCGATCGGCTCATGCCCGCGGCCGGCGGCAAGGGCCTCGCCCGAGATCACCGAGCCGACGCGAGGACGCAGCAGGCCGGCCAGCAGCATGCCGAGCGTCGACTTGCCGCTCCCGTTTGGACCGATGATCCCCAGCGCCTCCGCCGATCGCACGGCGAGGTCGACGTTGGTGACGGCGTCGACCGTCGCACCGGGGTACCGGAACCCCGCATGCTCCGCGATGATCAGGGTCTCGGCCGGCGGACGGCCACGGCGCGGTGGGGCGGCCGGCGGGCGGTCCGGGATCCAGACCCCGGCATCGGCGAGACGAGCGGCGTGGTCGCGGAACACCGCGCGCGGAGCGCCATCGGCGACGACGCCTCCGCCGCCGGCGATGACAACGACCCGATCGACCAGCGCCAGCGACTCGTCGACCCGATGCTCGACCAGCACGAAGGTCGCTTCGAGGCGGTCCAGCACGCGCCCCAGCACCGATCGCACCTCGGCCGCGCCTTCGGGGTCGAGGTTGGCCGTGGGCTCATCGAGCATGAGCAGCCCGGGCCTGAGCGCCAGCGTTCCGGCCAGCGCGAGGCGCTGCTGCTCCCCACCGGATAGAGCGTGGGTCGGCCGGTCACGGACGTACGGGAATTCGACGGCGGCGAGGGCGGCATCGACCCGCGGCCAGATTCCCTCGGGCGGGACGCATCGGTTCTCCAGGCCGAAGGCGACGTCGTCCCCCGCCCGGCCCATCACGATCTGCGACTCGGGATCCTGGAACAGCAGGCCGGTCCGATCGCGCGCGTCGCGCGGGTCGCGCCCGTCGACCAGGAGCTCACCCTCCGTCTCGACGACCGAGGGATCGACCAGGCCCGCCAGCGCCGTCAGGAGCGTCGACTTGCCGGCGCCCGACGCGCCGAGCAGCAGGACCCGCTCGCCGGGCTCGATCGCCAGGTCTAGGCCACGCACGGCCCAGTCGCGCCGTCCTGGATGGCGCATGCCCCATCCCCGGGCATCGATGCGCGCCGGCCGAGTTCCGTCCGCCATCGGCCCATTGTGGGGGCCCATCCTGTGGCCCGGATGGTCGGTCGCCGCGTCAGACCTCGCGCTGATCGCGTCCGGCCGCGAAGTCGCGCAGGACTCCGGTGCCGACGAGCGCCCGGAGCAGCAGCCAGGCGCCGAGACCGGCCACGATCGCACCGCTCGCGATGGTCGCTGCGGCGAAGACGGCCCAGAACTCGACGCCGGTGTCTGGGAAGTACACGATCACGTCGTGGATCACCGCGAAGAGCCCGGCAAGGGCGCCCGCCAGGATCGCAACGGGGAGTGTCCAGCGCCGGTAGAGCGCGATGGCGAAGCCGAGCTCGGCACCGGCGCCCTGGATGGCGCCCGAGACCAGGGCGTCGACCCCATATGGCGACCCGAGCAGGACCGAAACGGCGGCCGAGACAATGCCACCGAAGAGCGCCGCGCCCGGGCGACGCACGATCAGGCCGATGAGCACGGCCGGCAGCAGCCAGATGCCGTACATGATCCCCTGGATCGGAGGCAGGAAGGCGAAGGCCGGGGCGGTTGCCGCATATGCGGTGTTCCACGCCAGGAACACGGCACCGAAGGCGACCGCGACGGCGGCCGCCACGACGATGTCGACGATGCGCCAGCCGCCCTGGCGGCTGGTGGCAGTGGTGGTCATGTGGTCTCCTCTCAGGATGTCTCGACGACGAGGAGCGTGCCGCCCTCGATCCGCACCGATGCTGGTGTGCTCACGACCTCGTTCGAGAGGCCGCGCGACCGTCCCATGGGCAACGTGGCGTCCTCGAGGCGCCAGCGCAGTCCGTCGGTCGTGACACCGGTCGCGTCGCCGCCGACCGGCAGCAAGGTCACGGTCGCTCCGACCGTGCCTTCGAGGTCGATCCGGCCGCCGCCGTTGAGCGCACGCACCTGGGCGGCGGCCCTCACCGCGCGGACGTTCCGCCCGGCAAGCGACGGGTCGGCCAGCAGCAGCACGTTGGCCAGCTCGTGGTCGATCCGCGAGCCGCCGAACGCGCCGAGCAGAACGACCTCGGTCGCTCCGGCCGCCAACGCGGCTTCGACTGCCAGCTCGGTGTCGGAGCCGTCCTTGTCGGACGGGTGACGTTCGACCACCACCCCGGCTTCTGCAAGCCGCTCCGCGAGCGCCGGCTCGACCGAGTCGAGGTCGCCGACCAGCCGGTCCGGACGGCGTCCGAGGCGATCGAGCGATCCGGCACCGCCATCGGCGGCGATGACCAGGTCGGCACGATCGAGCCACGACACGTCGGCCGGGTCGAGGTCCGCGGACGCCACGACGATCACCCTCATCAGCAATCCCCTGCATCGGTCCGGAAACGACGAACGGCGCGCCCGAGAGTCGAGACTCCTGGGGCGCGCCCGCTGCACGTGCTTCGACTTCCTTCGCCGGCATGACCCGGATCAGGTTCGAGGGTCAGCGGACG
>CAYYDA010000068.1:0-2640 GCA_964470495.1 uncultured Steroidobacteraceae bacterium
GTGAGGTGGCCGGCGCCATCACTGCGAGCACCCTGACCACGGTGGCCGTCTTCCTTCCGCTCGGGCTCGCGGGTGGCTTCGTGAGCCAGTTCTTCCTGGCCTTCTCGCTGACCGTCACGTTTGCTCTGCTGGCATCCCTCGTGGTGGCTCTCACCGTCGTGCCGGTGCTGGCCTTCTTCTTCGTTGGCCGCGTGCGTGAGATCGTGGATGAGACCGGAGAACCGACGAACTCGTTCTGGGTCCGCCTGTACGACCCGCTCATTCACTTCGTGCTGAAGCGTCGTGCCACGAAGCTACTCACGGTGGGCCTGGCGGCCCTGCTGTTCGTCGCGTCGGTGGCGATCGTGCCGCTGCTGCCGACCGCCTTCATCGACTCCGGTTCCGAGAAGATCCTGCAGGTGTCGCTGGCGCCACCCGCGGGTGCGAGCGCCGAACAGGTCATGGATCGCGCCACCGCGGCCGAAGCGATCCTGGTGGAAGATCCGGACGTCGAGCTGGTGAACACCAGCGTCGGCGGCGGGGGCGGGTTCGGAGCGGCATTCTCCGGCGGAGGCAACACCAACGCCACGCTCGTCGTGCGCCTCGACCCGGCGGTCGACCTCGAAGCCAAGACCGAGGCCCTCACGGGACGGCTGGCCCCGGTTGCAGCGGACGGCTATGAGATCAACGTCGGCGCGCAGGGGGGCGGTGCCGGCGGCAACAACCTGAGCATCGTCATCACTGCCGAAGATGCGCGCCTCGTGGCAGAGACCGCCGAAGCATTGCAGGACGCGCTGGCCGGGCAGGAGGGGTTGGCAAATCTCAGCAGTGACCTGGTCGAGGCGGCGCCCGAGGTCCAGGTGCGGGTCGATCCGAACCGGGCGCTCGGCGCGGGGCTGACGGCTGCTCAGATCGGCGGCGAGATCCGCGCCGCGCTCACGGCCCAGACCGTCGGCCGGGTCGCGGTTGGCGACGCTGAGGCGCTGGCCCTGGTGGTCCAGCTCGATCCCGAGGCGCTTTCCAGCGTCGAGGCCCTCCGCGATCTGCCTGTGGGAAGCGTCCGCAAGGTGCCGTTGAGCACCGTCGCCGACGTCGAGCAGGCCGAGGTGCAGAGCCGCATCACGCGAATCGACGCGGCCCCATCCGCAACGGTCTCGGCGGAGATCACCAGCGACGACACCGGAGCGACCTCGCTGGCCGTGCAGTCGCTGATCGATGATCTTCGCGCCACGGGCCAGATCCCCCCGAGCGCCGACGTGCGGCTTGGCGGCGTCACTGCCCAGCAGAGCGAAGCCTTCGGTGGCCTGTTCGCGGCCATGGGCATCGCCATCCTCCTCGTGTACCTGATGATGGTGCTGGCCTTCAACTCCCTGGTCACGCCGTTCATCATCCTGTTCAGCCTGCCGCTCGCCGCCATCGGCGCCTTCCCGGCCCTGCTGCTGACCGGGCGGCCGATCGGGCTGAGTGCGCTGATCGGCTTCCTGATGCTGATCGGGATCGTGGTCACCAACGCGATCGTCCTGCTCGACCTGGTCGAGCGGTTGCGCGCAGATGGACATTCCACCCGTGATGCGTTGATCGAGGGAGGACGAACCCGCCTACGGCCGATCCTCATGACGGCGATCGCCACGATCTTTGCGCTCGTGCCCCTCGCCATCGGTCTCAACGAAGGCTCGATCATTGCCGCGGAGCTCGGCACCGTCGTCATCGGTGGCCTCCTGAGCTCCACCTTCCTGACGCTGCTCGTCGTTCCGGCGGTATACGCCCTGGTGGATGGGCTCAAGCATCGGCTCCGCGCCGTGCGCGTCCCGCGCCGCTCGACCGGCACGATGGTGGAGGGGCCCGCCCCAGGTTTCGGCGATGGCGGCTAGCGTGCGATGGGTCTGCCTCGACGTGGGCGAGACACTGATCGACGAGACCCGCGTCTTCCGTACGTGGGCCGAAATCCTCGGGCTGCCCGAATTCACCGTCATGGCCGTACTGGGTGGGTCGATCAAGAGTGCCGAACGGCCGGAGGACTGGCGCAGCTTCTTCGAGATGCTCCACCGTCCCGACTGGCGCGACCGGCAGCCCGCGTTCGAGAATCGATACGGCGCGTTCCGCGCCGACGACCTGTACCCGGACGCCCTCCGTGCTATCGACGGCCTGAAGGCTGCCGGCTATCGCATCGCGATCACCGCGAACCAGCCGGCGAGGCGCCACGCCGAGCTCGAGGCGCTCGGGTTCCACGTCGATGCCATGGGAATGAGCGACGCGATGGGCGTCGCCAAGCCCGATCCCGCGTTCTTCGACCGCACGTTGGAGCTCCTCGGGTCGCCCGATCCGGCGTCGGTCGCATACGTCGGGGATCGCGTCGACAACGATGTGCTGCCGGCCAGCGCGGCCGGCATGCGTGCGGTCTGGCTGCGGCGCGGACCGTGGGGGCTCCTTCAGCGCCTGCCGCAGCGACCGACCCCGGCGCTCGTAGTCGACTCGCTTGACGAGCTGACCGGGCGCATCGGTGAGGCCTGGGCGGTCGCGTCCTCCTCTGGGACGAGGTTGGAATAGTCGCCACGGCATGAACCTTGGCGGCCGGTAGACGAGGCTAGGCCCGGCGGCGTGTCTCAAGGATCGCGGCGACCTCCCGGTCGCTGACGCCGAAGCGCCGCAGGGCGTGGCGGA
>CAYYDA010000068.1:2740-8406 GCA_964470495.1 uncultured Steroidobacteraceae bacterium
AGGATCGCGGCGACCTCCCGGTCGCTGACGCCGAAGCGCCGCAGGGCGTGGCGGACGAGCTCGTTGCCCAGCTCACGCTCGGCGACGACCACGCGACCAGCGCCGAGCTGGCGCAGGTGGGCCTCCTCGGCCTCCGAGTGGGCGCGCGCCACGATCTCGATTCGAGCGTTACGCGAGCGCGCGTACACGACGGCCTGGCGCGTGGCCAGGGCGTCCGGCATGGCGACGATCACCGCGTGCGCCTCCGCCACGCCGGCCTGGTCGAGGACCGATGGGGTGCCCGCGTCGCCGAAGATGACCGCGGCCCCGGCCTCGCGCGCCTCGCGCGCCACGTGGTAGTCACCCTCGACCGCTACCCAGGCGAAACCACGCGATCCGAGCACTCGAGCCACCGACCGACCGACCCGTCCGTACCCGAGGATGAGCGCGTGGCGACGGAGGCCGGCCCGGGGCTCCTCGCCGGGCAAGGGCGGCTGCGGGACGACGCGGTCGAGCCGCGCCCCGAGCCGCTCGGCACCCGCGAGCAGCGGCCCGGCGGTCAGGATCGAGAGGACGACGGCGCCCATTGCCAGCGAGAATGTGTCCTGGGTCACGGCGCCGAGCGCCAGACCCGCCGACGCGAGCACGAAGCTGAACTCGCCGCTCTGACCGATCAGCGCGCCCGCACGTAGAGCCGACGATGGACGCTGCCCGTCGAGCAGCGCGAGCCCCGCGATCGGCACGGCCTTGCCGAGCGTGATGATGAGCAGCAGCGCCAGGACGATTGGCCAGGCGGCGAGGATGGCGGCAGGCTGGAGGAGGATGCCGATCGAGACGAAGAAGAAGGTGCTGAACAGCTCGCGCAGGGGGACGATCTCGCCGAGCACGCTCGCCGTCAGGTCGGAGTCAGCGAGCGCCAGCCCGGCGACGAAGGCGCCGAGTGCGATGCTCACGCCGAGCTCCTCTGCGGCGAATGCTGTGCCGATCGCGATCACCGCGACGCTGATCACGAACAGCTCGCGCGACCGCAGGCCGGCGATGAATCCCAGCACGCGCGGCAGGAAGCGCGAGCCGCCGACCACCACGAGTGCCACGAAGCCGAGCGCGACACCCGCGGCGAGCGCCAGGCTGACGATCGACACCTCGTCGCGGCTGCCGAATGCCGACAGCGCCACGACCAGCACCACCGTGAGCAGGTCCTGCACGATCGACACGCCGAGCGCTGTGCGCCCGTGCGACGTGGTGTGCAGCGCACCCTCGCCGGCCACCTTGACGAGGACCACCGTGGAGGCCACCGCCACCGCGCCACCGATGAACAGCGCCTCGAGCAGCTCCCAGCCCAGCATCAGCCCGGTGCCGGTGCCGATGGCCATGGTGATCGCGACCTGCAGCGGCGTGCCGGCCAGGATGCGCGCCCCCACCGAGCGCAGCTCACCGATGCTGAACTGGAGTCCGATACTGAACATGAGCAGCGCCACGCCGATGTCGGCCAGGGCGAGGAGCTCATCGGGGTTCGCGACGAACCCCGGCGTGAACGGCCCCACCACCATGCCGGCAGCGATGTAGCCGAGCATGGTCGGCAGGCGGAGCCGATGAGCGATCGCGCCGAGCGCCAGGGCTGCCGCCAGGGCGACAAGCAGCGTCAGCCCAAGTCCGGTCATGGCATGGACCGGCAGTCGGCGGCGCGGGGCGTCGTCGGCGGCATGACCCGATCATACCGGGCACCCTCCTGACCATCGGCTAGACTGATCCGGACGGGCTGCCATCGGAGTGCGATGGCCATCCGAGGGTTTGGCGCCGGACCCGTAGCATCGGCGCCAGAGGTGGAGGCTGCGCGAAGGCGTGGCCTCCTGCGTTGTTTGTCGGAGATTGTCCCTGTGGCCCAGCACGACCCGACCCCGGAATCGGTCACCCAGCAGACGACCATCGGCGACGCCGACCGCATCCTGCGCATGGAGCCGGTGATGGTCGAGTCGAGCGCGAGCCTTCGCCGCACGGCCGAGCTGGCGGTCGAGAACACCGGCTGCCGGGTGATCGCTGTCGTCGACGGCAGCCGCCGGCTGGTCGGCGTGCTGCCGGTGCGCGTCCTTGTCAACGACGTCTTTCTCAAGATCGTGCCCGAGGAGTTCCTCGGTGAGATCACCGACCTCGAGGCGGTCCTCAAGTACGCTGAGCACGTCGGGGCCCGCACGGCAGGCGACATCATGGTCGACCCCGTCAGCGTCCACCCCGACGAGACGGTGCGCACCGCGTTCGAGCGGATGCATGCCAGCCATCTGAACGGGCTGCCCATCACCGATCGCGACGAGCGCGTGGTCGGCTACGTCGACCAGCTCGAGCTGCTCATCGTCTGGATTCGCGCGACCGGCCGGCGAGGCCTGCTGGAGCCGACAGGGGAGGCGGGGTGACGCTCGAGGCCGGCATCGGCCTTACCATCTTCGCGGTCACCTACGCGCTCATCGCCACCGAGCGCCTGCACAAGACGCTGGCGGCGCTGGCCGGCGGCGTGGCGATGGTCCTGCTCGGCATCGTCAGCCAGGAACGGGCGTTCGAGGAGATCGACTTCAACGTCATCTTCCTCCTCGCCGGCATGATGATCCTCGCCGGCATCGTGCGGAAGACCGGCGTCTTCGGATGGATCGCCGTACGGGCCGCGAGGTTCGCCGGCGGTGATCCGTACCGCATCCTGGTCGTGCTGAGCCTCATCACCGCGGTGGCGTCCGCGTTCCTCGACAACGTCACGACCGTCGTCCTCGTCGGGCCGATCACCCTGTTCCTCGCCGCACGGATGGGGATGAACCCCTTCCCGTTCCTGATGAGCGAAATCCTGGCCTCGAACATCGGCGGCTCGTCGACGCTCATCGGGGATCCGCCGAACATCCTGATCGGCAGCGCCGCCGGCCTCGACTTCGGTGCCTTCCTGCTCCACATGGCTCCCCTGGCCGTCATCCTCCTCGCCGTTTACCTCGTCGCCGCGCGCTGGCTCTTCCGCGGAATGCTCACGGTCGATCCCAAGCTGCGCGCCGCCATCCTCGAGCTGGACGAGCGCGAGATGATCACGAATCCCGCGTTGCTCCGCTCCTCGCTGGCGGTCATGGGACTCACCCTGGTCGGCTTCCTGTTCCACGGCGCACTGCACCTGGAACCGGCGACGGTGGCGCTCACCGGCGCGGTCGTGCTGATGATCGTCGCCCGCGAGAGCCCTGAGGAGGTGCTGCGCGACGTGGAGTGGCCAACGCTGTTCTTCTTCATCGGTCTCTTCATGCTCGTCGCCGGCGTCATCGAGATCGGCCTGATCGACGCCGTGGCCGATGCGATCCGGAGCCTGACCGGTGGGGCCCTGGCCGGAACGTCGCTGCTGGTGCTCTGGCTGTCGGCGATCCTGTCGGGGATCATCGACAACATCCCCTATACGGCCACCATGATCCCGGTCGTCGAGCAGCTCGCCGAGGGCCAGCGCAACGACGCGCTGTGGTGGGCGCTCGCCATCGGCGCCGATCTCGGCGGCAACGCCACGATCATCGGTGCCAGCGCCAACGTCATCCTGGCCGGCATGGCCGAGCGCGAGGGCCACCCCATCGGCTTCGGCCAGTTCCTGCGGTACGGGCTGCCGGTGACGCTCGGGACGATGGTCATCGCCACCGCCTACCTCTGGTTGCGCTACCTCGGCTGAGGAACGATGGAGCATCTCGCCGACGTCCTGCGCCAGCTCTTCGTGCTCCTGTTCGCCGCGAAGATCGGCGACGAGATCTTCAAGCGGATCGGCCAGCCGCCGGTGATTGGCGAGATCCTGGCCGGGGTGCTCGTCGGACCCGCCGTCCTCGGCTGGTACGAGGTCAACAGCGAGACGACGCTCTTCGCCGAGATCGGCGTCGTGCTGCTCCTGTTCCAGGTCGGTGTCGAGACCCGGCTCCACGACCTGCTGCGGGTCGGGCCGACGGCGCTGGTGGTGGGCGCGCTGGGCGTGGTGCTGCCGTTCGGTGCCGGGTTCCTTCTGGCGGGCATCCTCGGCTCGTCGCCCGCGGTCGCCGTCTTCCTCGCCGCCGCGCTGACGGCCACCAGCGTGGGCATCACCTCGGGCGTGCTGCGCGACATCGGGGCACTGGGCACAAAGAGCGGTCGCATCATCCTGGGCGCGGCGGTCATCGACGACGTCCTGGCGATGCTCATCCTGGCACTGGCGACCGGCCTGGCGGCCGGCAGCCTCTCGGTGCAAGGGATCCTCGGGCTCGCCGTCGTCGCGGTCCTCTTCATCGGTATCGTGCTCATCGGCGGCACCCGCATCCTGCGCCGCCGCCGATCCCTGCTCACCGATCCGGTGTTCGCGCAGACGCCGTTCCTGCCCGGGATGATCATCATGCTCGGGCTGGCGGCCCTGGCGGCGCAGATCGGCCTTGCCGCCATCATCGGGGCCTTCCTGGCCGGCATGGTCGTGGGCGAGTCGAGCGAACGCCATGCCCTCGAGACGGAAGTCGCGCCGGTAGCCGCGTTCTTCACGCCGTTCTTCTTCGGCTTCATCGGGGCGCAGGTCGACCTCGCCAGCCTGGCCGACCTCGGCGTCGTGCTGCTGGTCACCGGTGTCACGGCGGTCGCGGTGGCCACGAAGTTCGTCGGCGCCTTCGTCGGGGCCATCGGCCAGGGGGTTGCCCGCGCCACGCTCATCGGCTGGGGCATGGTGCCGCGCGGCGAGGTCGGGATCGTCGTGGCCGGCCTGGGCCTCCAGGTCGGCGCCATCGACGGCGAGCTCTACACCGTCGTCGTGGCGATGGCCATCCTCACGACCCTCATCGTGCCGCCGTTCCTGCCGACGCTCGTGCGGCGCGCGGAGCGGGCGGCGGAGGCCGGCATAGACGGTGATTCGGCCCGTGGGGACGAGAGCGACGGAGGCGGAGCGGCATCAGGAGCACGTGAGTAGAAGCGCCCCTTCCCGACGGATCGGGAAGGGGCGTTCGGCTGAGCGAAGGACGTATCGGTCTATTCGCCGCCCGGCGTGACCTCCACCTCGCCCTTCTCGAAGCCGTCGCCGGTGGCGTCATCCTCGATGCCCCCGAGCGCCGCCTCGGCAAGGTCGGTTCTGAAAGCGTCGTCGGATGGCTCCTCGGCGATGATGCCCGACTCAAGGCTGATGTCGACCGTCTGCTGCCACTGGTCGGCGTCGAGGATTCCGATCCCATCGGGCGACGGCCAGATGAGCGGGTTGATCTCGTTCATCATCCAGGCCTGGTGGCCGGCCCCAAGCGTCGAGCCCGCGTTCACGGTGTACTCGATGCAGTCCTCGGGATTGTCGCGGCAGTAGATCCAGCCGCGGAAGCTGGCGCGCAGGAAGCGCTCGGTGATGTCCTCGTTGCCTTCCCCGGCCAGCCATGAGGCCCGCGCGAAGATTGCATCCTGGAGCATCGCCGTGCCGACCTCGTTGTAGTCGATGACGGTCAGGTCGTCCGGCTGGTAGAGGTCGCCGGTGTCGGGATTCTCAGCCTCGAGGACCTGCGCGTACTCGTTGTAGATCATCGCCTCGGCAACATCGATCTGATCGGTGAGCAGAAGGGTCATGTCGAAGGGCTGGATCACCTTCTCGTAGTCGGTTCCCTCCTCCAGGCCCTCGGCGGTGGCCGCTGCGGTGACCTCGAACTCATTCCCGAAGTCCCAGACGCCGACCCGCTTGTCCGCGAAATCGGCCGGAGAGCTGA
>CAYYDA010000069.1:0-8370 GCA_964470495.1 uncultured Steroidobacteraceae bacterium
CCGCTTGAGCATGAAGCCGGGCATCACCGGGCTGTGGCAGGTTGAGGCCCGGCACGAGCCGGACTTCGACCGATGGGTTGAGCACGATCTCATCTACATCGACGGCTGGTCGATCTGGCTCGACCTCAAGATCCTGGCCAAGACCCTGCCCGCCCTCCTGGCCCACGGAGGCCACTGACCTCGGCCGCGGCACATCTGTATGACAACGTCCTACGGGCAAGGCTAGGATTGGCGCCAGCCGACCGCCAGTCGAGGGCCGATCCAACCATGCAGGAAACGCAGCCGTACCGCCGGCCGACGCAGGCCCAGGCCCGGCGCGCTCGACGAGCGGCTCCTCGCCCCCGACGGCCGGTCAACTGGCGGCGTCGGATCCGGATCTTCGGCCTTGTGCTGGTCGCAGTCGTCGTCGCCGGCGCCTTCCTCCTGTGGCAGCGAGCGGCATCCTTCAACGACGCCGTTTCGACGGAGCCGGCGCACTCGATCCGATTGTTCGGGCCGTTCGGCGACAACCGGGTCAACGTCCTCCTGCTGGGGTACAGCGACGAGTCGCGCGAGGGTGCTTTTCTCTCCGATTCGATGAACGTCATCAGCGTCGACCGCTCGACCGATACGTCGACGATGATTCCGATCCCGCGCGACCTGTGGGTCGAGGGCGTCACCGAAGTCCCGCAGAACATGAAGATCAACGAGGCCTTCCGCATCGGCACCTACGAGGCCGGTGTGGAATACGGCGCGGAGCTCGCGGCGAAGGCCGTGACGCAGGTCACCGGCCTGCCGATCCACGGTTGGATCAGCCTCGACTTCCAGGGCTTCGAGGCGATGGTCGACGCGCTCGACGGCGTCGCTCTCGACAACCCGACGGCCTTCGCCTACACCTGGGACGAGAACGACTTCCACACGGGGGCCTTCCAGTTCGCATTCGACGCCGGGCCGCTCCAGCTCGACGGCCAGCAGGCCCTCGACTACGCGCGCACGCGCTACACGAGCGTTGCGGAAGAGTCGAGCGACTTCGCACGACTCGTTCGACAGCAGCGCGTGCTTCAGGCCATCCGGGCCGAGGTCACCGGGTGGCAGACCCTTCCGCGCGGCTTGGCTGTGGCTGACTCGCTGGCCAGCCATCTGCGCACCAACCTGTCGGTGTTCGACCTAGCCATGCTGGCAGGCAAGCTCGACGTCGACCGTCGGATCGAGATGCGAGAGGGCGAGATCCTGCAGGCGTCGACGAACACGATCGGCCAGTACATCCTCGTCGTCATCGGTCAGGAGGCCAGCGACGACTACGCGCCGTTGCATACGTTCGTGTCCGCCGCCATCGAGGAGCCAATCATCCAGCCTGCTGCGGCGACAGCCCCGCCGCAGCCGTAGCCCACGGGCCGCGGCTCTGGTCCATCCCCACGCACCGTGCCGACTACCAGGCAGGCAGATCCTCTTTGATCCGGGCAAGTGTGGCGTTCTGCCGGTCCCGCTCCGACACGATGGGATCGTCGGTCGGCCACGGGATCGCGAGGTCGGGATCGTCCCAGGCAATGCCGCGCTCGGTGGCGGGATCGTAGTAGCTGCCGACCTTGTAGACGAAGTCCACGACGTCCGTGAGAGCGCAGAATCCGTGGGCGAATCCGATCGGAACGTACAGTTGGAGGTGGGACTCGTCGTCGAGCTCGAACGACTCCCATTGTCCGAACGTCGGCGAGCTGCGCCGGATGTCGACGACGACGTCCCAGGCGCGCCCGCGTGCCACGCGAACGAGCTTCGCCTGCCCTGGATCCGTCTGGAAGTGCAGCGCGCGGATGGTGCCCTGCATCGACCGCGAGTGGTTGTCCTGGATGAAGTCGTCATCGATGCCCGCAGCGCGATAGGCGTCGCGCCGGAAGGATTCGAAGAAGAAGCCGCGACCGTCGGCGAACACCCGCGGCTCGAGAAGGATCGGCCCGGAGATGCGGGTCGCCCTCACCTTCACCCGGGCGAGCTCCGCGGGCCGACGTGCGCGGCCACCTGGTTGGTCATTGCCTCCCAACTATACCGGCCACCGCTCCAGCGTCGCCACCGATGCCGGATGTGTACTATGCGTCCCGCACGGGCAGGCGTGCGGACGAGAACCCCAGCGAGGTCCACTCCCCCGAAGATGCAGGTCGCAGCCGACACCGCCGCGGTGATGGTGACGCACAACGGCGCTCGCTTCCTTCGCCAGCAGTGTGACTCCATCTTTCGACAGACCACTCTTCCCGCGGTCCTCATCGTCGTGGATGACGCGTCAAGCGACACGACCAGGGCTCTCCTGCACGACATCTCCCAGGCGGCACCCGTCCCGGTGGAGCTGATCGTGGTGGACGGGTCCAATGCGCCCAACTGGAAGAGTCGCATTGCCTCGAACGTGATGACCGGACTGGTCGCCGCATCAGAGTACCGTGCAGCGATTCTGTCGGACCAGGACGACGAGTGGCTGCCCGATCGCCTGGCGGCACAACGAAGCGTCCTCCTAGAGACGCCCGGCGTGCTCCTCGTGGCCGGCGACGCCATCCTCATCGATGAGCATGGTCACCCTCTCGGCGAGCGCATGCGCGACCGGTTCCCGCTGCCTCCGGACTGGCACGCTCGCGACGCGCCGGCGCGGGTGCGTGCCGCTCTGCGCCGCCCGATCGTGACCGGCGCCGCGGCGGCAATGGGTCCTGAGCTGGTTCGCCTCATGTCCCCGGTGCCCAAGGGCTGGCTCCTGGATCGGTGGGCGACCCTCGTGGCCGTCGCGCGAGATGGCGTGCTGCTCCAGGACGAGCCCATGATTCGCTATCGGATCCACGGCAGCCAGGCGCTGGGCTCCAGCCAGGCCTCCGCCGGAGCCGGTCGCTCGCGGTGGCAGCAGGTTCTCGAGCGGGGTACATCGCCGCTCCAGGCGGCCCTCCGCGTCGCGGACGTGGTCCGGCGTATCCGACCCATCGCCACCGACGCGGCCGTCCGATCCGAGTTGTCCTGGGGTGCGGTGCTTCGCTCCGCAGCGGATCGGGCATGACCTCACCTGAGCCTTTGTCTTCGCCAGGCCAGGCGGCTCCGCCTGAATGGGCCGGCTGGTGTTCGATTTGCGAGACGGCCGTCACATTCCGTGAATTGGGGTCATGGCATCGAGACCAGCTGGTCTGCACCACGTGTGGGTCAATTCCGAGACAGCGCGCAATCGTGACCGTGCTTACGATTGTCAGGCCCTGGTGGGGCGAGGACCGTATCTGGGAAGTCGCGCCCGCAGGACCTTCCAGCGACAAGTTGCGCAATGAGTGCAATCAGTACACTGGGTCCCATTACTGGCCCGACGTCCCGGTTGGCATGCTTGTGGATGGTTACCGGTGCGAGGACCTCGAACGACCGACTTTCGAAGATGCCTCCATCGACATCATCGTCTCGTCCGATGTGTTCGAGCACGTGGTGGACGTCGGCGCCGCACACGCCCAGGTTGCACGAGTGTTGGCTGAAGGCGGAATTCATGTGTGGACGACTCCGCAAGATCGGGAACTGGCGAGCTCTCGACCGCGCGTGCGCCGCACTCCCGAAGGCATGGACTTCATGGAGCCTGAGAAGTATCACGACGACCCTGCGAACGCACGGCGAGCACTGGTCACATACGACTGGGGACGAGACCTTCCGGAACAGGTCGAGGCGGCATCCGGCCTGTGGACCACGGTGTTTCGGCTCGAAAGTCGCGCGCATGGGCTGCTGGGCGAATTCCTCGAGGTGTTCGTCTCGCATCGAGGCCCGATCGACACGGTGGCGCCCGACGCTCGGAAGTTGGCGGAGCCATACATCGTTGATCTCGAGCGGACGCAAGTTGATCTGGAGCTGGTGCGAAATGATCTGGAGCTGGTGCGAAATGATCTGGAGCTGGTGCGAAATGATCTCGAAGGAGCGCGAGCCGAGCTGGCCGAGAACCGACAGGATCTCGCCTCAGTGCTAGGGTCCAGATCCTGGCGTGTGACAGGTCCAATCAGGGTGTTGTCCGCGGCGATCAGACGAGGTCGTGGGCAGCGATGACGACGACTGCGCGTCCCCGTTCCTCGATCTGGTCCAATCGATCGCTGATCTGGAACTTCGCCCAGCGCGAGCTGAAGTCCCGGTACAAGGGCACCGCCCTCGGCTGGGTCTGGTCGCTGGTGGTGCCACTCGCCACGCTGTTCACCTACAGCCTGGTATTCGCCGTCATCTTCCGGGCCGCACCGCCAGACTTCGGCAATGGCCAGCCCGGCTTCTTTCCGATCTGGCTCTTCTGCGGCCTCATTCCCTGGTCGGTCTTTCTAATAACCGTCAATACCGCGATCCCAACGCTCCTCGCAAACGGACCGATCCTCCAGAAGGTGTACTTCCCCTCCTACGCTCCCATCGTCGGATCGGCGGTGGCGATCCTGGTCCAGACGCTGATCGAGTTCGCGATCCTCGCGCTCGCATTGATCCTCGTCGCGAACATTGGCTTCACCTGGCTCCTCTTTCCCGCCTGGCTCGCCATCTACGCCACGTTCGTGACGGCCGTCTCCATCTCGCTCGCCGTCATGAACGTCTACTTCCGTGACCTCGCGCATCTCGTGAACGTCGCGCTGCAGCTGCTCTTCTTCCTGACGCCGATCATCTACCAGGTCGACGCAGTGCCCGTCGAATGGAACGGCGTTCCGCTGCGGGCGATCGTGCAGCTGAACCCGATCGCCGGCTTCGTCGAGTCGCTGCGCAACTTCTCTTACGACCTGCAGGTACCGCCGCTGACGACCTGGCTGGGGCTCGGCGCCTGGACCTTGGGCGCGATCGTCCTCGCGGTGCTCGTGTACCGGCGGTGGGGCCTCGACATCGGTGAGGCCGTATGACCGACCTCGCGATCAAGGCGGAGCACGTGTCGAAGCGCTTTTGGCTGCACCGGGAGCGCCGCACGAAGCTGAAGGAACGTGTGGTTCGCGGCAGGGCGCCCAAGGCCGAAGAGTTCTGGGCGCTGAGGGATGCGTCGTTCTCGATCGAGCGGGGCAGCACCTTCGGCCTGCTGGGCCAGAATGGGTCAGGCAAGTCGACGACGCTCAAGGTACTTGCGGGCATCTACCGCCCGACCAGCGGGAACGTGATCGTCAACGGGCGGGTCTCGGCATTGCTCGAGCTGGGCGCCGGCTTCCACGGCGATCTGACCGGCCGCGAGAACATCCGGCTGAACGGCGCCATCCTCGGCCTGAGCGGACGTCAGATCGACGCTGCCATGGACAGCATCGTCGACTTCGCAGGGATCGGCGACTTCATCGACTCCCCAGTCAAGATCTACTCGAGCGGGATGTTCGTGCGGCTCGGCTTCGCAGTCGCGGTTTCGCTGGATCCCGAGATCCTGATGGTGGATGAGGTGATCGCGGTCGGCGACGAGGAGTTCCAGAGGAAGTGCTTCGATCACCTGTATGAGCTGAGGAAGCGAGGCACCACCGTCGTCCTGGTGACGCACTCGCTCGGCCTGATCCGCGACCTCTGCGACCAGGCAGCCTGGCTCGACAATGGGAAGATTCGTGAGTTGGGTCCTGCCCGGGACGTCGCTGACAGCTACATTGCATCCGTCAACGAGCGCGAAGTGCACGCTCAGCACGTCGATTCAGGCGCGGTGTCTGAGAGCGGGCCAACGGCGCGACTCGGTTCGGGGGAGGTGCGCATCACATCGCTGGAGTACCTCGATGCCGAAGGCAGTCCGAGCCCGATCCTGCTTGCCGGAGCAGCGTGCGTCGTCCGAATGCACTTTGAGGCGCGCTCGCCCGTCAGCCGCGCAATCTTCGGATTGGGCTTCCAGCACGAATCTGGGGCGAACGTGGCCGGACCGAACTCCGGGCGCCTGGGGCCCTTCTCGCTGGAGCCGGGAAAGGGGTACGTGGACTTCGTGATCGAGGAACTGCTCCTGCAGCAGGGCAGCTACCAGGTGACCACCGCGATCGTCGATCGAGGGCACAACTACGATTACGCCGACCGGGAGTTCGACCTTCACGTCCGCGGCCAGGGCAGCCAGGAGCCGGGCCTGACCCGCATGCCGGGAACGTGGAAGGAGCCCGTCATGCGGTCCGACGAGGTGCCCGGCGTGCGCCCACCGGAGGTAGTCCGTGCTCGGCACTGAAGCGCTGAGCAACGTGCTCCATGCCCTGGCCACGGGATACGACGACAGGGCCGTCAACGTCATCGCCATGTCCGACGAGATCGACGAGGAGGCACGCGCGGTCCTGTGGGCCGCGCTCGCCAAGGACGGCGACGACCGCTCAGCCCGGGCACGCCGGCTTGGCGACGCGCTGCGGTCGCTGGGGGCACCGCGCGACCTCGTGAACGAGTGCTATCGCGTCTCGTTCTACGCCGGCGACCATTGGAAGGAGCTGTCCGCGAATGCGTTCTTCGCGTATTTCGCGGCCAACCGCTCGGGGCAGACGCTCGACAAGTGGGTGCACTACTTCCCGATCTACGAGCGCCACCTGGCGCGCTACCGGGGCACGTCCGCGCGGGTGCTGGAGATCGGCGTGTACCGCGGGGGCGGCCTCGAGCTGCTACGTCACTACCTTGGGCCGGAACCGCAGCTCGTGGGGATCGATATCGACGATGGGGCGCGCGTTGCAGTCGGTGGTCGCCATCCCGTCGAGATCGGCGATCAGGAGGACGCGGGCTTTCTCCGTGGCGTGACCGAGAGGCACGGGCCCTTCGACGTCATCATCGATGACGGGGGCCACTCGATGCGCCAGCAGATCGCATCGGTGGAAGCGCTCTTCCCGCTCCTCAACCAGGGTGGCACGTACCTCGTCGAGGACAGCCACACCTCGTATTGGCCGGAGTATGCGGACCCTGAGCCCGACGGTGCCACGTTCATCGAATGGCTCAAGGACCGGGTCGACGACCTGCATGCCTTCCATCACTCGCAGTCCGAACAGCTGCTGGCGCCATGGCAGACCGCGCTCTCGGGGATCCACGTCTACGACAGCATCGCCGTTCTCGAGCGCGAGCCGCGCTGGGCGCCTTTCAGCGAGCTGAGTGGCTCCAGCGAGTACATTCACTACGGCCGTGAGGCATCGGCAGCCCACGTCGAGATGCTCGCCACACGCGATTCTGCTCTCGCCAAGGTGGCCGACGCGGAACGGGCGCAGGAGGAGGTAGCAGGAGCGCAGGAGGAGGTTCGAGTCCTTCGCGGAGAGCTGCTCGACGCTCGGCACCGTGCCAGCCTGGCCCAGTCGAATCTCGAGGTGACGAGCGAAGAGCTGGCCCGCATCCGGGACGACCTCGCCGGGAGCTGGGGCATCATCGAAGACATGCGACACACCGCATCGTGGCGCGTGACCGCGCCGCTGCGCCGGATCAAGTCCTTCCTGAAGAGACAATGAGGTGGGTTCGGCGTCTGGCCAGCGGGGGTAGGCCGCTCGTGCTCGAGGCTCAGCGATCCGCCGTCCACGTCGAAGGCGACGAGCACATGCGCTCGTCATCGTCGACCGAGCGCGTCGCCGTCTTCGCCCATTGGGCGCCGGGCGCGCGCGTCAGCCGCTCGGCCGCTGAGCTCACGCGCTCGCTCACGGGTCACGGCTATCGCGTGGTCGTCGTCAGCACAGCCGAGGGATCCGGGCCGCTCAGCTGGGAGGGCGGCATGCCTCCGGATCTGACCGTGCTGCGTCGCCCGAACATCGGCTACGACTTCGGCTCATGGGCGACGGCGCTCGACCGATATCCCGCCATTGCCGCCACTGAGCAGGTACTGATGCTCAACGACAGCCTGCTCGGACCGTTCGGGCCGATCAGTCACCTGCTCGACCATTTCGACCGGTCCGCGGCCGATGTCTGGGGGCTCACCGATACCACGCAGTTCTATCACCACCTTCAGAGCTACTGCCTGGGCTTCAAGGGTCGGAGCCTCCTCGAGTCCCCGCTCGCACGCTTCTGGCTGGACATCCGGATCGAGGCGTCCCGTGACGATGTGATCTGGCGTAACGAGATCGGCCTGGGCCAGCTCCTCGACCGGGAGCGGTTCGTGACCGAGGCCGCCATTCCCCACTGGCGCGTGGTCAAGGACGGCCAGAACCCGACCATCCTGGGGTGGCGCAAGCTCCTGGACCACGACTACCCGTTCGTGAAGCGGCAGCTGGTGCAGGAGCCGCACGTAGCGCCCGATGGGCCGCAGGTGCCGGCCGAGATCCATCGCCGCTTCGGCGCCCAGGTCAGCGAGTGGCTGTGACACCGACATTGACACGACCATGGCTCGCCGGCTGACGCGCGCGCGGTTGCGGTCTGCCGCTTCCCGCCTGCGCGCGAGCTTGAGGACGCGCGCCCACCACGCGGCGCTTGCGGTGCATCCCGCAGCCTTCTCGAATCGCTCGGGGTCGCCCGCCGACTTCGCCGCGTGGGTGGAGCGCGGGAACGGCC
>CAYYDA010000070.1:0-8345 GCA_964470495.1 uncultured Steroidobacteraceae bacterium
GGATCACCGATCGAGAAGATGTCCGCAGGCAGATGCGAGGCATCCGTGTTGCGCTGAATCAGCTTCGAGAACGAGTTGCCCTCGAGCGCCGCGAAGAGCTGGTTACCCTGGTTCCGGAACAGGTAGTAGAACCGGTCCCCGAACTGAAGATCCTCAAGCTGCTTCTCAAACACATAGTTGAAGGTGGCGCCGAGCATGCCGCCGAACGGCTGCGTGCGCTCAGCCAGACCGCCGACCCAGAAGTCGACGCTCTCAAGGCCGGTGTTGGTCCCTGTGGTCGTGCTCGCCCAGGCGGTGCCGGCCTCACTGTTCATGAAGGCCAAGCGGTCGGCTGGGGCATCCGCGGACACCGGCGCGAACGCGTTGAGCAGGCTCTCCTGCTCGACGCTGACCACGGCGGGCCCACCGAGGACGGTGATGCCGTCAGGGCCAAGGCGAGTGATCTCGCCTGGAACCACGGGCGACAGACCAGTCGCTGGCAGCAGCAGCAATGGAGCCCCGTTGAGCCCGGCGACTGGCGCCGCGGTCAGTGCATCGGGGAAGTTCCTGCCAGTGGCGACATACGCCTCTGACGCGCCACCGGGGAAGCTTGCCTCGCTCACCGCGACGGCGGTTGCGAACCGATCCGCGCCCGCGAGGCGTGTGACCGTGCCGCCCGTGTACGCATCCAGCGCAGCCTCAACGCCGGCGCTGACCACGGCTGGCCCGCCCAGGACCACGATCCTGTTCGGGTTGAGGCGCGTGAGCTCCGCCCGCGTCGCGGCGGGGATGCTGTTCCGCTGGACGAGGAGCAGCGGCGAACCATCGCGCGCCGCAACTGCCGCGCCGGAGAGGGCGTCGGGGAAGTTCAATCCGTATGCCACATAGGCGACATCCACACCCGGACTGAACACGGCATTGCTGATCTGTGCCGCCGTCGCGAAGCGATCGGCGCCCCACAGGCGGACCACCGGCATCGGTGTGTACGTCTGGAGGTTGGCGGCAGTCATGTTGCTCACAGCGGCCGGTCCACCGAGGACGATGATCCGCTGGGGCTGAAGGCGAAGGATCTCCGCCGCCGTCTCAGCCGGGATGCCCGTGTTGCTCGTCAGCAGGATCGGCCCTCCCAGAGCTGCGGCAGCCGGTCCGCCGGCCAGCGCATCGGGGAAGTTCATCCCATTGGCGATGAAGACAGCCGGGACGCCCGGGTCGAACTGAGACTGGCTGATCTGAGCGGCCGTCGCAAACCGGTTCGCGCCGCCCAGCCGGGTGATGAACGGATTCTCCGTTCCCACGCCATTGACAATGAGGCTGGCCGCGTTGCGCTTGCCGGCCAAGGTGGTCTCACTGGTGACGGACGGGTGTGTGCCGTATGCGGCAACGAAGTTCACCAGGGAGGCGGAGTGCTTGAGATTGAGGCCAAAGTCGACCCAATTCTCGTACGGTCGCAGGTCGGAGTCACCATTGCTGGTGGCGTAGAACTGCTCCCGTGCAGCCTGCAGCGGCGGCACGCCCGCGTCTCGCGCTCGCGCCATGTTGATGGCCGGAAGATCGAGGGGCAGGCCGAGCAGGTTGTTGCGAAGCGTGTCGATGACGAACTCATCGATGGCGCTGCCGACCTGGTTCGTGGTTCCGTTGACGACGGCACCGGCCGCCTGGTCAGCGGTCATCTCGGCAACCGGGCAGGTGCTCGGGTTGCTCGGCGACGGCAGATCCGGCACCGGGGCGACCGGGCAGTGGAACGAGACGGGATTGAGGAATGCGTCCAGCAGGGAAGCGTCCTCAGCCCCGAAGCCCTCGCGCTCGAGCTCCTCGGTCAGCATGGAGTGGCCGAAGCGATAGACAACATGTGCGAACTCGGCCGGGATCGATGCATCGATGGTGCTGTCGTAGCTGTTCTCGTTGAACACGATCGCATCGACGGCCGGCTGGACCTTGCGCGCGAACTCCTCGAAGACCAGGTGCTGGTACTGCATCTCGGTGGCGAACTTCGCCGCCTGGAAGATGCGCTGTCCGTAGCCCCAGTCGTCGGCCTCGGCATCGCTCTCGTACGCGGCCAGCAGGTCCGCGTTCTCGGGCTGGTTCAGCAGCGTGTCGATGACTCCGGCCAGGCGGTTGTGCTCGGAGTGGAAGATGTGATGGACGGTGGTGAGGCCGATGTTCTCGTTGCCACGGCCGTCTCCGGTGACGAAGTGCTGGCCGAGGGCCACATTGTCGTACCCAATCGGCTCGTCCGGGTTCGTGACAATGTTCGGATCCGGGGCGGCGCCGTGGACGATGTCGTCCAGGAACGAATGGTTCGTCTCGATTGCGTTGGCGGTGGAGACCGGTGCGGCGGGGTTACCCTCGAGCGTACCGGTTTCCGTCACGAGAACCGGGAAGCCGTTCGGCCCCGGGATGAAGTTGCCGTAGGAGTCCGTGTTCAGGAGCGGCACGTTGAGCACATCGACGTCAACAAGGTTGATGCCGAGGATCGTGCGTGCCTGAGCCTTGACCTCGCTCCAGTTGGCCAGGCCGCCCTGCGGCGCAGCGCCGTCGAGCAGAGTTCCGGTCGCAACCGGCACGCCGCCGACAAGCTCGTACTCGCGCAGGAAGACCTGGTGCGAGGGATGCGACGTGTACGTCTGGTTCTGAT
The DNA here is from genome assembly GCA_964470495.1 of uncultured Steroidobacteraceae bacterium. GTDB lineage: Bacteria > Chloroflexota > Limnocylindria > QHBO01 > QHBO01 > JACDBZ01. Next base: position 2,615 of record CAYYDA010000070.1, read on the forward strand.
CGACGAACGGTGTCGTCTGGTTGTTGTGCTCGCGGATATCGTCATCGGTACCCAGCACGCCGTCCGGTCCGGGGTAGTTCGAAGCCCGGGTCAGGGCAAGGAAGTTGGTCGGGCTGCCGGGGACGTACAGCGGATCGTCGGGCTTCAGCGGGATGATGACGGAGCCATTGCCGCCCTTGTTGACCAGGTCCAGCCCATGATCGAAGAACTGGCCGAAGAAGGTCATCCAGGCGTTGAACGGCGCCGAGAGCGCCTCGTCCGGCGCCTCATTCGGGATGAAGATCAGACCGGGGTCCGTCGTGGTGGCAGTATCGATCACGGAGCCCGGCGTGTCATTGGCGGCGGCCACCGCGGCCAGATTGTCGGTCGTCTGATCCACGATCAGGTTGCTGATGGTTCGTGGCTCGGAGTCGACCACGAAGCCGCTCGTCTGCTCGTAGGAGGTCGGCTCGGTCCCCGCGGGCATCGGCCCGGGGCCATCCATGTCGGGAAGAGGGTCGAGACCCCCGCGGAAGACGGGAGCCAGCAGGCGCGGGAACGGACGGTCAGCGGAACCGTAGTCAGTCTGATTCGCGATCAGGTTGTTGAACGATCCGTCAACGGTGCGCAGTCCCCAGGGCAGGAGCGGGCTGGGCACGCACTTGCCGGTCGTGTCGGCCGGATCGGCGCACAGTGGCGACGCATTCGGGTCCGACTGCATGGCGAGGGCGTGTGCCTCGGAGATCTGGATCTGCTTGAGGATGAATTCCAGATCCGCGGGGATCAGCTGGAACGACGGATCGGTATCCGTCGCGGCGTAAGTCGCCGCCGGGTTCGCGGCCATCAGGCCACTGAGGATGATGAGGCCGGACATCAGGCCGGCGAACGCGGTGCGAAGCTGAGTCTTCACGGAAAGGATCTCCCCCTTGGTCGGTCAAATACGCTCGGTTAGCGCCACGCTGCGGGAGTACCCGCACGGCGTGACAAATGCCATCCGAAAGTACGGGGGGACGGATGCCGGGCCAACCCCCCCCTTCGGGGGTTGGTGCACCCTCGCAACGCCGCGCCGTGGCGCTGCCGTTCGGCTACCGCGCGATGCCGGCCATGCCGCGCGCTGTGCGCGACGCGGAGCTCGAGATACTGGCTGCGCTCGCTGGACTAGGGCGCGGCGCGCTGACCGCCGCAGCGGCTGAGTCGCAGGCCTCAGCGCCTGATGAGATCGGGCTCAGGCCGTGCGAAGGTCGCCCTGGTCGCCGATCCCCCGCCCCTTGCGGGCGAACCGCAGGTAGAGCGAGGGAACGACGAACAGGTTCAGCAGGGTGGAGGTGACGAGGCCGCCGAGGATCACGATGGCGAGCGGGTGCTCGATCTCGTGGCCCGGCAGGTTGCCGGCGATCGCCAGCGGGACGAGCGCGAGGCCTGTGGCCAGTGCGGTCATCAGGATCGGCGAGAGCCGCTCCTTGGCGCCGCGGATGACGAGCCCCGGGCCGAAGGGCTCTCCCTCGAAGCGCTCGAGATGCTGGAAGTGGTTGATCATCATGATCCCGTTGCGGGCCGCGATGCCAAGGACCGTGAAGAACCCGACCAGCGACCCGAGCGAGATGATCCCATCGGTGAAGAAGGCGGCAAGCACACCGCCGACTAGCGCCGATGGCAGCGTCAGGAACGACAGGATCGCCAGCCGCGTGCTGCCGAACGACGCCTGGAGCAGCAGGAAGACGCCGATCGCCGCGCCGATCGCGAAGAGCAGCAGACGGCTCTCGGCTGCCTGCCGCTCCGCGAACTCACCCAGCAGCTCCGGATGGTAGCCGAGCGGGAAGTCGACCTCCGCCAATGCCTCCTCGACATCGGCCACCACCGCGCCGAGATCGCGTCCCTCGACGTTCGCGTCGACGTCGATGCGTCGTTCCAGGCGTTCGTGGCTGATCGCGTTCGGGACGGATGCGAGGCGCACATCGGCGATCTCGCCGAGCGCAACGTGGTCGCCGCTCGGGGTATCGAGCAGCAGCGCCTCGATGTCGCTCATGCTCTCCCGCGTCGCCGGCGTGCTCCATAGCTGGACGTCGTACGCCTTGCCGCCGAAGAAGACGTCGCCCATCTCCTCGCCGGCGACCAGGACCGCGGCCGCGCGCCGCACATCGCCTGGCTTGATCCCGTAATGTTGCGCGGCCGCTAGGTCGACCTCGACCTCGATCTGGGGAACCTGAGTCTGCAGCTCAACGTGGAGGTCGATGATGCCCTCGATGCCGGCGAGCGCCTCCTCCACCTCTTCCGCCCGCTCGCGCAGCACCGTCAGTTCCGGGCCGTAGATTCGGATGACGATCGCTTCGCTGCTGCCGGTCAGGACCTCCCGGATACGCTCCTTGAGGTACGTCTGGACGTCGCGTCGCAGGCCGGGATAGCCATTCACCACCTCCTGGACAGATGCGAGCGTGGCGTCGTAGTCAGCCTTGGGGTCGACGCTGATCCAGTTCTCGCCGAAGTCGACACCCACCACCTCGTCGGCAAGCAGGGCCTGTCCGATGTGAGCGCCGAAGTTGCGGACACCAGGGATGGCTCGCAGCTCCACGCTGGAGTTGGTCGTGACCCGGACCTCCTCGCCAAGCGAGGTGCCCGGGGCAGTGACGAAGTGCATCAGGAAGTCGCGCTCCTTGAAGTCGGGAAGGAGCGATTGGCCGAGCTGGGGCCAGATGACGACGCCCATGAGGCTGATCGCGGCGACCGTGACGAACGCCGGTCGCGTCGACCGAATGATGCGCGCCAGCACTGCCGCATACCAGCGCTGCAGCACTCGCGCCACGGGCGACTCGCGACGTTCGAGGCTCGAGTTGCGGAGCAGGATGTACGCCAGCGCAGGCGTGACCGTGAGCGCGACGACCATGGACGCGATGACCGCCAGTCCGTACGAGATGACGAGCGGCTGGAAGAAGGCGCCTGACAGGCCCTCGACGAAGAAGACCGGCGCCACGGCCACGACATCGATGAGGGTTGCGTAGACGATCGCGCTGCGCACTTCGAGCGACGACTCGAGGACAATCGACATCGTCGATTTCGTGCTGCCCTCGCGCCGATACTGACGCAGCCGCCGCGTGATGTTCTCGATGTCGATGATGGCGTCGTCCACCACCACGCCCACCGAGATCACCAATCCGGCGAGGATCATCGTATTGATCGTGGCGCCGCGGATGTCGAGCACGAGGGCTGCCGCCATGAGCGACAGCGGGATCGCCACCAGGCTGATCAAGGCGGTGCGCCAATCGAAGAGGAAGATGATCAGGATCAGGAAGACGAGCAGGCTGCCCAGGAGCAGCGCGTTCGTCAGGTTGCCCAGGGCCTCCTCGATGAAGGTTGCGGGTCGGAAGATCTCCAGGTCGATCTCGATGCCCACCAGCCCGGGCCGCATCTCGACGAACGCTTCTTCGACGCCACGCGTCACGTCGAGCGTGTTCGCCCATGGGAATTTCTCGACGATGAGCATGAGGCCCTCACCGTCGTTGATGACGGCGTCGCCGACGAGCGGCTGATGGTCCTCAACCAGGCGGGCGATGTCGGTGAGCTCGACCTTTTCCCCAAGGCGGTTCTCCACCACGATGTGGGACAGGTCGGTCGGCGCCACGATGGGCGGGACGTTGTGAATGGCGAGCCGCTGGTTCGGCGTCTCAACGAACCCGCCGGTGCCGATCGTCGATCCGCTGGTGAATTGCAGGAGCCCGGCGTCGAGGCCCTCCGCGGTGGCGGCCATGACGTCCTCGAGCGCCACGTCGTGCTGCGCCATTTTCTCCGGCTCGACCTGGATCTGAAGCATGCGGAGCCGCTCCCCCCAGATCGCGATGTTCGCGACCCCCGGGACGCTGAGCAGCCTCGAGCGGATCGACCAGTACGTGGTCATCGACATGTCGATCAACGAGTGCTCGTCGGAGGTCATTCCGATCTTCATGACGCGACTGGTGGCCGAGAGCGGCTGCATGATGACCGGCGGGCTCGCCCAGGTCGGCAGGGAAGGCGTCACCGCCGCGACGCGCTCTGCGACGAGCTGCCGCGACACGAGAAGATCCCCTCCTCGCTCGAAAATGAGCTCGATCGAGGACAGATCGCGAACCGACTTCGACCGCATGATGTCCAGGCCCTCGACGCCCGCCAACGCCTGCTCGAGCGGGACGGTCACGAGTGACTCCACCTCGATCGCAGACAGGCCCAGCGAGGGCGTCTGGATCTCGACGCGCGGAGGCGCGAACTCGGGGAAGACGTCGACCGGCGCGCTCTGCAGCTGCCCCACGCCGAGCACCATCATGCCGGCGGCGAAGGCGAGAACGAGGAATCGGAATCGAAGGCTCGACCCGACAATCCACCGCATCATGGCTGAAGGCCCCTCACTGCTAATCGGTGTCTATTGCCGGAGCGGATCTAGTGGCCGCCGCCGACGCCGGTCTCGGCGCCCCACAGCTCGGCGGCGCCGACCGCAACCACCATCGTGCCGGCCTCGGGGCCCGCAGTCAGCCGAGCGAAGTCGCCGTCGATGAGCTCGACCTCGACCTGCTCGCGGATGAAGACGAGGCTCTCGGGATTGGTATACGTCCAGGTGGCGCCCGAGGCGTCGTACAGGAGTCCGGAGTAGGGGATGAGCAGCTGGCCGCCCGCCGGATCCTCGGTCACCTCAACGGTCTCGACACCGAGGCGCTCGGCGGACGATTCGGAGAGCGTCACGCGCTGAAGATCGGATCCCTCAATCTCTGTCAGGGTCACGGCTTCCGCGCCCGGCGCGGCCTCGACTGCCTCCTGGCCGCAGGCGGCCAGGAGTACGCTGGCGATCGTCAGAACGATCGCGAATGATCGGGTGCTGCGCTTCATGGCTAGGCTCCTATGACCTGCGGCTCAGGTGATGGTGTGGGTTCGATGGGCGCGGCCGCCGTCTGCGGGCTCGGACCCGAGTGCAGGTAGAGCGCCGGCATGATGAAGAGGTTCAGGATGGTTGAGGTGACGAGGCCGCCCAGGATGACGATGGCCATCGGCCGCACGATCTCGAAGCCGGGCAGCTCACCCATGAGCACGAATGGCAGGAGGGCCAACGCGCTCGCCAGCGCCGTTGCCAGGATGGGTCCCAGCCGGTCACGCGTGCCGCGGATCACGATCTCCCGTGCGGATGGCTCCGCCTCGGCCCGCTCCAGAGACTGGTAGTGGTCGATCAATCTGATTCCGCCGCGCGCGCTGATGGCGAGAATCGCGAGGAACCCGACGATGGCGCCGAGCGAGCCCATCTCGCCGCTGATGAAGGCGGCAATGACGCCGCCCACCAACGCCACGGGCATCGCCGCGAACGCGATGGCAGCCAGCCGCCAGCTGCTGAAGGCTGCCTGGAGGAGCAGGAAGATCACGAGCGCCACGGCCGCGATGATCGCCAGCATCTGGATCTGTTCCGCCTGCACCTCTGCCGCGATTCCCCGGACCTCGGCGTGGTACTCCAGTGGAAGCTCCATCGCCTGCAGCCGGTTCTCGATCTCGGCGACAACCGCCTGCCCATCGCCTCCAGCGACATCGATGCCGATGTCGATGCGGCGCGCCACGCCCTCTCGATTCACCACCGTGGCGGCGGGGGCCACATGAACGTTCGCCACCTCGTTCAGGCGCACGTGCCCGTTGAGGGGGGTTTCGATCAGGAGTTCGCCGATGTCAGTGAGGCTCTCGCGGATCTCGGGCACGCCCCAGACCACCACCTGGAAGACCTTCTGATCCTCGAACAGGCTGCCGACCTCGA
>CAYYDA010000071.1:0-4675 GCA_964470495.1 uncultured Steroidobacteraceae bacterium
ACTCTGCGAGCCCTCGGCCGACGGCTGGTGCCTGCTGGAGCCCGTGACCTGAGAACCCGTTCGCGAACAGCAGGTTCGCGATGGTCGGATGCGGACCGATGATGGCATTCGCATCGAGCGTGTTGACCTCGTAGTGACCGGCCCACGTGTCGAGCAGGCGGAGCCGGTCGAAGGCCGGCACCCGGTGCGCCAGGGCCGGCCACACGAAGGACTCGAATGGAGCGCGGTCGGCGGCGAGGTCGAGCGTGTCGGGATCCGGCTCGCCGTCGCGCGGTGAGAAGCCGGCGATGTAGGCCGGACCCTCGGGCCGCACGTAGACGCCGGTCGGATCGATCGTCAGCGGCGCGGCCCCCAAGCTGACCGGCGCCTCGACGTGGTACACGAGGCGCTTGCGGGGCCGCACCGGCAGCTCCACGCCGACCATGGCCGCCACGGCGGCTGCGCGCGGGCCGGCGGCATTGACCACCCAGTCCGCCCCGATCGTCATCCCATCCGCCAGGCGGACCCCGACAAGCCGATCGCCGTCGCGCTCGAGGCCCACGACCTCGCCGACACGCTCCTCCACGCCGAGCGATCGTGCTCTGCGCCGGAAGCCCTGGAGCAGGGCGTAGGCGTCGAACCAGCCCTCGTCGGCCAGCCCGAGCGAGCCGCCGGCCAGGTCATCGGTGTGAAGCCAGGGGAATCGCGCTCCCAGATCGGAGCGGTCGAGCAGCACGACCTGCACGTCGAGCCCGCGCTGGATGGCGTGGTTGTGCTCGAGCGTGGCGAGCCCTGCATCGGTCGCGAGGAACAGGTAGCCGTTCTCGATGAAGTCGACCTCGGGGGCGATGCCGTCGACGGTCACGTAGCGGTCGAGGTGCTTGATGACCTCCACGCCGAAGCGGCTGATCTCGATATTCAGCGGCGTGCTGAACTGAAGCCGGATGCTGGCCGCCGAGAGCGTCGTCGAGGACGTGCGGAAGGTCGGGTCGCGCTCTACGACCACGATCCGGCCGTCGAAGTCCGGACGGTCGGCCAGGAAGGTCGCCACCGCCGAGCCGATGATGGCGCCGCCAACAATGACGACGTCGGCGCGTTCCCCGCGATTCATGGCGCCGATCCTAACCGGTAGCATGTAGTCGATGTCCGAGCCGCGAGTCCACTTCGCGGATGCCCCGCCCGCGACGGCCGACGTCGTCGTCATCGGAGGCGGCGTCATCGGCTGCGCGACCGCTTTCTTCGCGGCACGCGCCGGCCTCGACGTGGTCGTGCTCGAGCGCCGTGCGGCGCTGGGAACGCTCACGACGGCAGCTTCGACCGGCGCGTTCCGGCTCCAGTTCGACAACCCCGAGGAGATCGCGACCGTGCGGGACGGCGTCGAGCTGTTCGACGCGTTCCCCGAGCGCACCGGGCTCGATGGATGGAGTCTGGGCGTGCGTCATGGCGGATACCTGTTCTGCTCCCTGACCGATGCCACCCTCGACCGATCCCGCCGGCTGGTCGAGCGCCAGCGCGAATGGGGACTGACCGACGTGGAGCTGCTCACCGGCGATGAGGCGCGGGCCCGCTGGCCTTGGCTCTCCGACGAGGTGCTCGGCGCGCGCTACCGCGCCGGCGACGGGTGGCTCGACGTCAAGCGGCTGACCGCCGGCTTTGCCACCGCCGCGTCGAATCCAGGCCGTATCCCGGGCGCGGACGGCCGGGGAGGCGCCACGTTCGTGACGCGTGCCGGCGTGACGGAGATCGCCCTCGATGGCGAGCGCGTGGCCGGGGTTCACACCACGCACGGGAACGTCGCGGCCGGCACCGTGATCGTCGCAGCTGGCCCGTTCACGGCACGCGTGGCCGCGCTGGTCGGCGTCGAGGTCGTCCTGCGACCGACGCGGCGTCAGAAGCTCGTAATCCCTGAGCTTCCGGCAGTTCCACCGGATGCGCCGATGACGATCGACGAGGAGACCGCCGCCCACTGGCGACCGGCCATGCGCGGCTGCGTGGCCCTCTTCACCGAAGCCGATACGCAGGCGTCCGAGCCGCACGACCCGGTGCCTATCGAGCACGACTGGGCGTTCGGCCTGCTGGACCCGGCCTCCGAGCACGCGCTCGCCCGGGTCGCCCCGTTCTGGCGCGACGCGTGGGCGGGCGGCGCCTCAACGATGCATTGGTATCTCCAGGCGGGCCAGTACGAGTACACGCCGGATCGCCGGCCGTATCTCGGCGCCGTCGGTCCGGAGGGGCTGTACCTGAACGGCGGCTACTCCGGCCACGGGATCATGGCCGGCGCCGGCGGAAGCCGCCTCGTGGTCGACCTGGTGACGGGCGCGGCCGATGCGACCGCCAACCCGTTCCGCCCCGACAGGGCCTTCGAGACGCGCGAGCACGACATCCTGTAGGAATCAGGACGCGGCAACTTCCAAACGGCGTCGGCTCATGCCACCATCTGCCGGTGAAGCGAGTCATTGCGACAACCCTGTTGATCGCCCTGGGAGCCGGCTGTGCAGCCGATTCGCCTGTACCACCGACCGGCGGCCCCCAGATCACCTCCACGCCCGCGGCATCGGTCACGCCCGCCCCTTCCAGCACGCCGGAAGTTGCGACTGGGTTCCTTTACTCGTGCGGGAGCCACGCGTTCGACCCGGCCATCTTCGACGTGCCGGGCCAGGCCGAGCGTGACCCTCATCCGGCATCGGCGGCCCTGCGGCAGTTCCTCGAGGAACCGAATCCCGAGGCGGGAATGCTTCCCGACACTGGTTGGTATCTCGCCGGCCGTGACGGCAGGCGCGCGTCATTCGTCGCTCCCGTCGCCGGCGATCCTCCGTTCGCCCACGCGGGGGTCGAGCTCGGCCCTGAAGGATGGAGGGTTGTCGGCTGGGGACAATGCCGGCCGACAGTCGCCATCGACGGTCTGGGTCCCGCGACATGGGTGCTGGATCCCACTGAGCCCGCTCCCGGCCCCGAATCGACGAGCTTCGCCGCCCTCGTGACGGAGATGGCGTGCGCCAGCGCGCGCGCAGCCGACGACCGAATCCAGCCGCCCGAGGTCGTCTCCACGCCGGACGTCGTGCTCGTGACCTTCGGCGTCAGGCCCTTGGGGGGTGCCCAGAGCTGCCCCGGCAATCCGTCGACCCGGATCATCGTCGAGCTCGACGAACCGTTGGGGGAGCGCCTGCTGGTCGACGGCAGCGTCCTGCCGGCCCACGACCCCTCGGAGCCCTGGCCGCCGCCCTAATCGGGTCTGGCTCAGCGCCCCGTTTCGGGGTCGGCCTGTCCCTCGCGTTGTCCGTACGCGGCGTCCGGGCTGTCGGCGAACTCGTCGCTCGCGCGATCCTGGTCGGTTGGCTGCGTCATCGGGCCATCGGGTTGGGGATCGCGCACTGCGGGATCCTGATCGCCTGCCTCGGTCGGCTCCTGCTCGGCGCCGAGCGTCTCGCCCTGTGCTCGTTCGGTCATCGGTCCATCTCCTGGTGCGTGGGGTTGCCTAGTAATGTGGTTCGTCGAGGAGCCACCGGTTCTCGACCTGTACCAGGCGCCAGTAGCCGACGAACTGACGGCTGGCACCCGTGTCGTAGGTCTCGGTGAAGTTCGCCTGCACGGTCGCGAATCCACCGGACACGTCGGCCACATGGAGCTGCTGGAAGGTGATGTCGGTCGTGCTGTCAAATCGCTGGTCCAGGTTCCCGCCGCGAGGGTAGGTCGCCCGCATCCGCTCGCTCCAGAGCGAGTACGCCGCGTCGAAGGTGCCCTCTGCGGCGTGGCCGTAGAACGCCGCGACGGCGTCCGCAGGGCCGGCGAGGGCGACCATGGCCGGCGTCGGCTCCGGTGTCGCGGGCGCGGGCGCTGGCGTCTGGGCTGTGGGCGGAGCGGGCGTGGCGGGCGTAGCAGGCGTGGCCGCTACCGTGGGCTGCGGAGTTGGCTGGGCTGTGGGGGTGGCCGACGGAGCCGGAGTCAGCATGGGCAGGGCTGTCGGTGACGGGATTGGGTCGGCGAGCACGCCACCCCCCGGCGTTCCGACGACCACACCGGACGCATCAGAAGGCGCGGGGGACACCGTCGGAGCACCCAGCGATCGGCTTCCGATGAACGCGGCGATCGCCAGGACGACGAGCGCGCCCAATGCCCGGAGCAGATCATTACGGTGCGGTCTGGGAGCCTGCATGTCTTCCCTATAGGCATCGTCCGTGCCAGCGGCCAACGCAGGGACCTTCGGTGGATTGAGCTTCGGGGCCAACGGGCGGAGCATGTGAGCATGCTGTCGCCGTCCACGCCACTTCCCGCGTCCCTGCCCGTCGACCCGCGCCAGGTGCGGCGTCGCGTGGACGCCGCCCAGCGGCGTGCATTGCGTCGCGCGGTCGCGATGGCTGCCGGCCTGATGGCGGTGTTCCTGGTGCTCGACCTGGGCGTCAATGTGCTCATCGACACGCGGGGCATCGCCGACCTCGCCCCGTTTACGCTTGCCGCCGCCGCAGCCTGCGCAAGTGCTGCATTCCTCTCGCACCGAGGCGCGATTCGACCCGAGCCACTGGGCCTGATGGCGGTTCTTGCCGCTTTCGGCGTGGCGCTGCTGGGCGAAGCCCTGACGCCCGAGGGCCAGATGCTCGGCACGGCCCAGCTGGCCATCATCCTCGTCGGCATCGGGCTCTTCCTGCCGTGGAGCCAGCGCTGGCACGTCACCGCGCTGATCGCCGCGGTCACCCTGTCC
>CAYYDA010000071.1:4775-8034 GCA_964470495.1 uncultured Steroidobacteraceae bacterium
TTCCGCTACGGCGGCGAAGAGTTCCTGCTTCTCGTCCCCGACGTCGACCTGACCATCGCGATCGCCGTCGCGGAGCGCGTCCGGATCGCGGCCGAGGAGTCGGTTGGGCTGCCTCCGTTCACGATTTCCGGCGGCGTGGCAATGTCCGATCCGGTCGACGGCGCGGATCCCCAGCCGCTCGTGCGCCGCGCCGACACGGCGCTGTATGTCGCCAAGCGTGCCGGGCGGAATCGCATCGTGGCGGACGACGCGTCGGTCGCGAGGCAGCGTCGGGCGATCGCCGTCGCCTGACCCATCGCGCGCACCACGGGGCCGGTCATGGCACGATTGCGCCCATGAAGTTCGGACTCCAGATCAACCAGTTCACCTGGCCCGGCGGCGCGGCCGCCATCGGTCCCACGCTGGCTCGGGTCGCGCGAACGGCCGACGATTCAGGGTTCGACTCGATCTGGGTCATGGACCACTTCTTTCAGATCCGCGGCCTCGGCCCACCTGAGGCGCCGATGCTCGAGGGCCAGACCGCGCTCGGGTTCATCGCCGCCAACACGGAGCGCGCCCGGCTCGGCCTCATGGTCGGAGGCGTGCACTATCGGTCCCCGGGGCTGTGGATCAAGGCCACCACCACGCTCGACGTGCTGTCGGGCGGACGCGCGTGGTTCGGGATCGGCGCAGCCTGGAACGTGCACGAGTCCAAGGCCCTGGGCTTCGCGTTCCCGCCGCTGAAGGAGCGCTTCGAGTGGCTCGAGGACACCCTGCGCATGGCGCACGGCATGTGGTCCGGCGGCAGCGGAACCGGCGAGGCGCTGGAGGGCATGCACCTCACCGCGACGCACCTGATCAACTCGCCGCAGTCAATCAGCCGGCCGCGGGTGCCGATCCTGGTCGGTGGCGGGGGAGAGCGCAAGACCCTGCGACTCGTCGCCCAGTACGCCGACGGCTGCAATATCTTCGGTCGCTCGCCGGAGTTCGTCGCCGCCAAGTTCGCAGTGCTGCGCGAGCATTGCGAACGGCTGGACCGTCCCTACGACGAGATCGAGCGCACCGTGCTGACCGGCATCGACCTCGAGACCGATTCGGTCGATGAGATCGTCCAGCGCTTCGGCGAGCTCGGCGATGCCGGCGCGCAGCACCTCATCTTCAGCGTGCCACACGTCGCCGATACCTCGAAGCTGGAGCGCATCGGCGCCGAGATCCTGCCGCAGCTGCGCTGAGCTTCAGGACTCGTCGCGTCCGAACCGAGCCGTTCCCTCGGCGGTCCACCATCGCGCCCCGTGGATCTCGAGGCGGCCGGCGCGGACCATCGGGTCGGCATTCGCGATCTCGAGCGCTTCGGCCAGCGGTAGCCCGTAGATCGAGATGCCTCGCAGGCGGTCGTCGGTCTGCTCGGCCAGCGGCCCGTTGGCGAGGAGCACGCCTCGCCGCTGCAGGTTGCGGAGGTAGGTCAGATGCTCCACCTGGAGCCGGTCAAGCTCCTCCTCGCTGAGTTCGGGAGCGTTGGCGGGGCGGACGAGAAACACGATCGTCTGCTCGTCGAACCGGTCCGGGATCACCGCCTCGCCGTGCGGGAACGTCACGGGATCGCTGCCCGCACCGTGCCCGGGCGCAGACCGACCAGGTGCTCGGAGCCGCGCAGCCATCGCAACGGGATGAGCGCGATCAACAGGAGCGCGGCCGAGGCGAGGAGGAGGCCGTCCACGCCCAGCCACTCCGCCGCGCCGCCGCCGACGAGCGAGCCGATCACCTGGCCGACGGCGAGGAAGACCGAGTAGAGGCCCATGATCGCGCCGCGATCGGCGGGATGCTCCTCGCTGATGTCGGCGAGCATGCCGAGCGCCGCCGGGGTCGCACCCGCCAGCACGAAGAGGCCGGCGGCGGCGACAACTCCCAGGCCGATCCGGAAGATCGGCGCCCAGGTCTCCGCATGGTTCACGCCGTAGACGGCCCCCACCATCGCGATCCCTCCGGCGGCACCGATCGCCATGATCGTCGTGCGCCGATAGCGCTTGAAGCGATTGCCCCAGTAGAACAGGCCGGCGAAGAACACGATCAGCGCCACGCCGAGCCCGATGCTCACCTGCACCGGCGCGAAGCCGCCCATGAGCATCTGGTCCTCGAACCCCAGCCGCGGCTCATTCACCAGCTGGAAGATCGACTGGCTCGTCCACGCGCCGATGAAGGCGTTGATCGCGATCCAGGTCGGCGCCAGCAGCCAGACCGATCGGCTGGCCAGCACCCGCCGGTAGCGCGCGAGGTCGAACCCACGCGATACGGCCGCGACGCCGCCTGCTCCGAGTTCCTCAGCCTCCCGATGCGCCTCCTCCGTCGTGCCCGGTCGTCCCTCGGTCACGCCGTATCGGTAGACGAGGAAGCTGACGCCGTAGAGCACCGCGTTGAGGAAGAATGCGTTGCGGTCGAGGAGCGCCCACAGGCCACCGGCCGCCACCAGCCCGAGGCCGAGGCCGGCCAGCGTGGCCGCCTCGAACTGTGCGACGGTGCGTCCGCGCAACGCCTCGTCGTGCGAGGTGGCCAGCGCGATGTAGCCGAGGATGGACGGGATGCTGGCCGCCGCCGCGGCGCCCTCAAGCCAACGCGTGGTGCCCAGCAGGAAGAGGTCCGTGGTCACCGCCGTCAGCACGACCGCGATTGCCCCGAAGATCGGGCCGAACTGCATGACCGGGCGAGACCCGAGCCGGTCCGAGAGCATCCCAAAGAACGGCGACAAGATGAGCTCGGCGAGGTAGAAGGCCGCGGTCAGGATGCCGACCTGGAACGGCGTCACCTCGGAGGCCCCGAAGGCATCGAGGTCGGCGAGGTAGTAGACCAGCAGTGCGCCGGTCAGCCCGGTGCTGAAACGGAGCGTGAAGGTGCCGATGAGTACGGCGTTGAGGGATCGGCGCATGCCGGGCGAAGTATGCCGAGCATCGGTCGATCGCGTCGGCACAACAAGAAAGCGCCCGCCCCGGCTGGCGGGACGGGCGCATCGGTGAGCGGGTCAGGCGGTGGCGGACTCGCCGTTGGCCAGGCTCGACAGGTTGAAGGCCTCCTCGAGTGCCTCGAGCGGTCGGAACCCGACTGCGGCCTTGGGGGCCTCGCCCGGCGCGAACAGCGCGACGGTGGGGATGCTCATGATCCCGTAGCGCATGGCGGTCTGCGGGTTGGCGTCGACGTCGAGCTTGCGGACCTCGACGCTGCCCGCGTACTTCTCGGCGAGCTTCTCGATCTCGGGCGCGACCATGCGGCACGGGCCGCACCACTCGGC
>CAYYDA010000072.1:0-7989 GCA_964470495.1 uncultured Steroidobacteraceae bacterium
CGATCAGGTTGAGGACCGATGCGCGCGCGTGCGGCAGCCCCTTCTCGGTCACCAGGGGGTCGCCGCCGTCGTCGAACCCTGGGGCGTCCCACAGCGAGGAGAGATGGCCGGCGATGGCCTGACAGGTGGTGTCGCGCTCCACCCACACTGGCGTGGCCAGGCTCTCCGCCTCCCCGAAGCGCATGAGCCGCCGATGGACCGCCTGCTCCTCGGTGGCTGGCGGCTGTGCTCCCGTCACGGCTTGCGCCACGCGCGGCCTTCGCGCTGGAGCAGCTCGTCGGCGGCCGGCGGTCCCCAGGTGCCGGCCGCGTAGAAGTGCAGCGGCCCACCCTCGCCTGACTGCCACGCGTCCAGGATCGGATCGAGGATCTCCCAGGCACGCTCGACCTCGTCGTCACGCGTGAACAGGCTGGCATCGCCCACCATGGCGTCGAGGAGGAGGGTCTCGTAGGCGTCCGGCGAATCGACGGCGAAACTGGAGCCGTAGCGGAAGTCCATGTTGACGTTGCGGATCTGGAGGCCCTGCCCGGGAACCTTGGCGCCAAATCGCAGGAGGATGCCCTCGTCCGGCTGGACGCGAATGGCGAGGATGTTGGGTTCGATCTGCGGCACGCCGGCGCGCGCGAAGAGCGCCAGCGGGGCCTGCTTGAACTGAACGGCGATCTCGGTCACGCGGCTCGGCAGCGCCTTGCCGGTGCGCAGGTAGAACGGCACGCCGGCCCAGCGCCACGAGTCGATCGCCAGCCTGAGCGCCACGAACGTCTCCGTCTGGGAGTCGGGCGCGACCTCCGGACAATCCCGGTAGCTGACCACCTTCTCGCCCTCGACCCAACCCGAGACATACTGGCCGCGCACCGTGTTGGTGGCCACCTCGGCCGGGGACATCGGCTTCACCGCGCGCAGCACCTTCAGCTTCTCGTCGCGCAGGTCCGCGGCGTGGAACTCGACGGGCGGATCCATGGCGAACATCGCCATCAGCTGGAGCGCGTGGCCCTGAACGATGTCGCGCAATGCGCCCGTGGCGTCGTAGAAGTCGCCGCGGCCCTCCACGCCGACGGTCTCGGCCACCGTGATCTGGACCGAGTCGATGTAGCGCCGATTCCAGATCGGCTCGAACAGGCCGTTGCCGAAGCGGAAGACAGCCAGGTTCTGGACCGTCTCCTTGCCGAGGTAGTGGTCGATCCGGTAGACCTGCTCCTCGTCGAAGACCTCGGCCAGCTCACGGTTGAGCGTCCGGGCGCTCTCGAGGTCCGACCCGAACGGCTTCTCGACGATCACGCGGGTCCAGCCGCGCTTCGGCCCACTGCGACGGCGTTCGCCGGGCGCCGCCAGGCCGGCACGGTCGAGCTGCTTCACGATCTCGGGGTAGAGGGCCGGCGGCACGGCGAGATAGAAGAGCCGATTCCCGGCCGTGCCACGGTCGCGGTCGATCCGGTCAAGGCGCTTCGCGAGCTCGACGTACGCCGCCGGATCGTCGAAGTCGCCTCGGTGATACTCGATTCCCCGCGCGAACGACTCCCAGATCGCCTGCTTCGCCGGTCGGTTGCGGCTGTACTTGTTGATGCCCGCCAGCAGGTGGTCCCGGAACTCCTGGTCGCTCAGGTCTCGACGCGCGAACCCGACAACGGTGAACTCCGGGGGCAGCGAGCCGCCCAGGAGGCAGTTGTAGAGCGCCGGCGCCAGCTTGCGTTCGGTCAGGTCACCCGTCGCACCGCAGATGACCATGGTGCACGGCTCGGCCATGCGCTCGAGACGCAGCCCTTCGCGCAACGGGTTCGGGCGCGTCTGCCGCTCGTCGCGTGACGACCGCGCGGCGCGTTCGCGCGTTCGCGCGCGCGCCGGCTCGTCCTCAACCTCGACGCGCGTCGCCATCGGCGTCGCTACCCGCGGTCCTTGATCGCGTGGCCACCGAACTCGTTGCGCAGCGCGGCGAGGACGCGATCGGTGTAGGAGTCGGGCTCCCGGCGGCTGCGGAAGCGCTCGATCAGGCTCAGGGTGATGATCGGGGCCGGCACGTCATGGTCGATGGCCTCGGCAACCGTCCAACGCCCCTCGCCCGAGTCGGCGACCCAGCCGTGGACCTTCTCCAGGTCGTTACCCTCCTTCTCGAAGGCGTTGCCGGCCAACTCGAGTAGCCACGAGCGGATGACGGAGCCGTTGTTCCACATGCGCGCGATGGCGGCGAGGTCGAGGTCGTAGTCGGAGGCATGCAGGATGTCGAAGCCCTCGCCGTAGGCCTGCATGATCCCGTACTCGACCCCGTTGTGGACCATCTTGGTGTAGTGCCCGGCGCCGGCTTCGCCGCAGTAGAGGTATCCGTCCTCGGGCGCCAGCGTCTTCACCACCGGCTCGAACCGATCGAACACCTCGCGCTTCCCGCCGAGCATGGCGCAGAAGCCGACCTGCAGGCCCCACACGCCGCCCGAGACGCCCATGTCGAGCCACTCGATCCCCTTCTTGGCCAGCTCGGCGGCGTGGGCACGGGAGTCGTGGAAGCGGCTGTTGCCCGAGTCGATGATCACGTCGCCGGGCTCGAGGAGCTCGGCGAGCTGCGCGACCATCTTGTGGGTGGCGTCGCCCGATGGCACGCTGATGATGACGTGGCGCGGTGCGGCCATCATCTCGAGCAGCTGCTCGATCGGCTCCGCGACCGTGGTGCGCCCCTCGTTCTCGGGCTCGCCGGCGATCTCCGTCGCCACGGCCTCGGTGCGGTTCCACACCACCACGTCGTGGCCGCCACGCGCCGCGCGGCGGGCCATCCCGGCCCCCATCCTCCCCAGTCCGCAGATCGCGACCTGCATCGGCCTTTCTACCTCCTCGTGCTCGTCAGGCCGATGGCGTCGGTGACCATCGCCTCCAACCGGGTCAGGCCGCCATCCAGGTCGGCGAAGTGCAGGCGCAGCGCGCGTCGTCCGCGTCGCTGGAGCGAGGCCAGGTCGCCCAGGGCCTGCGCGGCGATCAGGGTACCGAATGACTCTTCCCAGCCGGCGATCGGGAGATCCTTCGACGGCTCCGCCGTGAGCTGGAGGAAGACGCCGCTGTCAGGGCCGCCCTTGTGGAGCTGCCCGGTCGAGTGGAGGAATCGCGGGCCGAAGCCCAGCGTCGTCGCAACGCCGAGCGCGTCGCGTACGCCGACGCGGATCCCCTGGAGCCGTTCCACCACGTCCGGGTCGGACGGCAGGTAGGCCAGGATTGCGAGGTAGTCGCGTCCGCCCTCGAGGAGCGTCAGGAGCTGGCTGACGGCGCCATCGACGCTGACCGGCGTGTCGCCGAGCGCGGCCGGATCGGCGGTCGCCGCGATCCCCTCCTCGCTCACGATCGGCGCAGGCTGCGGCAGCGCGCCCTTCGAACGGAAGGCCTCCAGCAGCTCCGTGGTGGCGTCCTTGCTCTCCTGCACGTTCGGCTGGTCGAACGGGTCGATCCCGAGGACGATCCCGGCCGCGGCGGTTGCGACCTCCCACCGGACGAACTCGGCACCGACGTCGAGCGGGTCGGCAAGCTGGATATGCCGCGCCGGGTGGCCGGCCTCCATCAAGGTCTGCGCCAGGGCGCGGAGCTCGCCGTGCGGCTCGCCGGCGAGGGTCACGAAAACGAAGAACCGATCGTCGCCGTAGCCCGCCGGGTCGCCCATCGGCTCCCCGACGACGGGAACGATCCCCTTCCCCGCCTTGCCGGTGCTCTCGGCGACGAGCTGCTCCGCCCAGTCACCGAATGCCGCCAGCCGCGGCGAGGTCAGGATGGTGAGCTTGTCGCGCCCTGCAAGGGCAGCCTCGCCGACGGCCGCGCCGAGTGCCAGCCCAGGGTTGTCGGCGGCGTTCGGATTACGGCACGACTCGGCCATGCCATGCGCCCGGGCCAGCAGCTCACCGACGTCGACGCCGACGAGCGCCGCCGGCACGAGGCCGAACACGGTGAGTGCCGAGTAGCGCCCGCCGACATCCGGCGGAGCCTCGACGATGCCTCGAAACTCCTGCGCGCGGGCCACCTCGCCGAGCGAGGAGCCGGGGTCGGTGATCGCGATGAAGTCGAGCGCCGGCGCGATCTCGCTCATCGCGGCCTGGAACGCGTTGGGCTCGGTCGTGGAGCCGGACTTCGAGCTCACGCAGAAGAGCGTGCGCTGTTCCCGAGCCCAGGAGCGGAAGCCGCGAACCACGTCGGGGTGGGTCGAGTCCAGGATGCGCAGCTCCAGGCCATCGGCGGACGCGGCGCCGTTGCCGGCTGGGCCGCCGGCCCAGCCAAAGATGCGTGCGAACAGCTCCGGTGCCAGGCTCGAGCCGCCCATGCCGAGCACGGCGGCGCGCCGATAGCCGTCCTGCCGGACGTCGCGGGCAAGGTGCTCGAGTTCCGCCACGCGCGTCGACATCGCCTCGGGCAGGTCGAGCCAGCCCAGCCATGCCGCCACATCAGCGGCCGACTTGCCGGAGGCGGCCCACAGCGATCCGTCCTTTGCCCACAGCCGTTCCGCAACGCGGTCGGCCGTCCACGACTCGAGCCGCGCGGTCGCCGCGGCCTCGACGTCGCTCATGCCGGGGCGAGCTCCTTGCGCTTCGACTCGATCGTGCCGATGAGCTCGTCGAAGCTCTTCGCAAAGCTCGCGACGCCCTCAGCGATGAGCTCGTCGGTCACCTGCTTCATGCTGATCCCCTCGGCCTCGACCCGTTGGATCGCCTCACGCGCCCCCTCGACGTCGCGGTCGAGCGTGCGCCGCACGTCGCCGTGGTCGATGAACGCCTTGATCGTCTCGAGCGGCATGGTGTCGACCGTCGCGGGGCCGATCAGCTCCTCCACGTACAGCACGTCGCGGTAGTCGGGGTTCTTCGTGCTGGTGCTGGCCCACAGGCAGCGCTGCACGCGTGCGCCGGCCGCGCGCAGGTCGGCGAACTCGTCGCTGCCGAAGATCTCGCCGAAGGCCTCGTATGCCAGCTTGGCATTGGCGATGGCCGCGCGGCCGCGGGCTTCCAGCGCCGATCGCGTCCCGATCGCTTCCAGCTGCGGGTCGATCTTGGTGTCGACGCGGCTCACGAAGAAGCTCGCGACGCTCGCGACGCCGTCGATCGGCTCGCCGCGCTGGTGGCGGGTCCGCAGCCCCGCGATGTACGCGCGAGCGACGCGCCGGTGAATCTCGACGCTGAACATGAGCGTAACGTTGACGCTGATCCCCTCGCTGATGGCAGTCTCGATGGCCGGGATGCCGGCTTCCGTCGCGGGGATCTTGATGAACACGTTCGGGCGCTCCAGCCGGGCCCACAGCTCCCGGGCGCGCGCCAGCGTGCCCTCGGTGTCGTCGGCGAGGCCGGGCTCGACCTCGATGCTGGCGAAGCCATCGGCCCCGTCCGACTCGTCGTAGACCGAGCGCAGGACGTCGGCCGCATCGCCGACGTCCGACACGGCGATCTCCTCGTAGATCTGCTGCGCGTCGTCGCCGGCGGCGATCTCGCGCTGCACGAGCTCGTCGTACTGCCCCGTCGCGACGGCCTTGGCGAAGATCGTCGGGTTGCTCGTGAGACCGCGGATGCCGTCGGCCACCAGCCGCTTCAGCTTGCCGCTGTCGAGCAGGTCTCGATCGATGAAGTCGATCCAGGGGCTCTGGTGCTGCTCGCGGTGGAGCCGATGGAGCGCGTTCGGCGCGCCCGCGCGCTGCGTCACCTGCTCGGCCTCGCGATCCTGGTCGACGGCCTTGTCCTCGTGGCGGTCCTGCTCTGCACCTGTCATGTCACGCCCCTTCTTCCATTGCTACTCGCGCCGGCCGGAGCCGACCTCCGCCTTGCTACGTCCCCGCGCACCGGCGCGCCCCACCAGCTCGCGCGCAGCCGCCGCGATGTGGTCGGCATCGATCCCGGCCGCTGCCATCAGCTCGGCCGGTGTGCCCGAGCCGGGCATGGCGCGGACGGCAAGCTTGACGACGATGGGGTGCGGCTGCTCCTCCGCCAACGCATCGAGCACCGCGTCGCCGATGCCGCCCTCGGGCCAGTGGTCCTCAACGGTGATGACGGCGCCCGTCTCACGCGCCGCGGCCTTCACCGTCTCGGCATCGATCGGCTTGACGCTGTAGAGGTCGATCACTCGGGCCTCGATCCCTTCGGCGGCGAGCTCGCCGGCAGCCTTCAGGGCCTCGTGCAACGTGATCCCGGCGCCGATGAGAGTGACGGCGTCGTCATCAGTTCGGCGCGCGACCCGCGAGCCGCCGATATGGAACGCCTCGCCCGGCTCGTACAGGATCGGGGTCTTCTCGCGCGTCGTGCGCATGTAGACGATCCCGGCGCGGTCGGCCATCTGCGGCACGAGCGCCGCGGTCTGGTTCGGGTCGGATGGGTAGAGCACCGTCGAGCCGTGCACGGCGCGAAGGCTCGCGAGATCCTCGAGCGCCATCTGGCTGGGTCCGTCCTCGCCGATGCTGACGCCGGCATGCGATCCGGCAATCGCGATGTTGGCCCTGCTGACGGCCCCCATGCGCACGAAATCGTAGGCACGGCTCAGGAAGGCGGCAAACGTCGCGGCGAACGGCTTCCAGCCACGAACCTGCATGCCGATGGCGGTGGCGACCATCTGCTGCTCGGCGATGTAGGCCTGGACGAACCGTTCCGGCAGCTCGGTCGCGAACAGTTCAGTGTAGGTGCTGTTGCCGACTTCCCCGTCCACCGCCACGATCTCGCCACGCGCCTTGCCCAGCGCGACGAGGGCGTCGCCGAAGGCCTTGCGCGTCGCCTCCTTCGTGCCTGGCTCGTAGGAGGGAAGGGTCAGATCCCCGGTCGGGAACACGTGGGGGCGCCCCGTGAACTCCGGCTTCGGCACCTCGACGTGGATGTCGCGCACCCCGCCCAGCTCGGCGATCGCGGCGTCGGGGTCGTCGAGCGGCTTGCCGTGCTTGCCGGGCTGGTTCGCAACCGCCTTGACGCCGTGGCCCTTCTCCGTCTTCGCGATGATCACTGTCGGCTGCCCGGTGGTCTCGATGGCCCTTGCGAGGGCGCGGTCGATGGCCGCGATGTCGTGGCCGTCGATCTCGATCGCCTTCCAGCCGAACGCCTCGGCGCGACGTCGGTAGGCGTCGAGATCCCAGCCGTGCATCGTCTCGCCGGTCTGACCGAGACGGTTCACGTCGATGATCGCGGTCAGGTTGTCGAGGTTGTGGAAGCCGGCGTGCTCGAACGCCTCCCACATCGATCCCTCCGCCATCTCGGAGTCGCCGCACAGGCACCAGACCCGGTACGGCAGGCGGTCGAGCTTCTTGGCCGTCAGCGCAACGCCGACACTGATGGGCAGGCCCTGGCCGAGGGACCCGGTGGCGACGTCGACCCAGGGCAGCATCGGCGTCGGGTGGCCCTCGATCCGGCTGCCGAACCGGCGGAAGGTGAGCATCTCCTGGTCACTGATGGCGCCGGCCGCCTTGTACATCGCATACAGCAGCGGCGACGCGTGGCCCTTGCTGAAGATGAGGTGGTCATTGCGCGGATCGTCGGGCGTCCCGAAGTCGTAGTGCAGGTACTTCGACATGAGAACCGCCATCAGGTCCGCGGCGGACATCGACGAGGTCGGGTGGCCGCTCCCCGCCGCGCTGCTGGATCGGACCGAATCGACGCGGAGCTGTTGGCCGAGCTCGCGCCAGGCATCGTGCTGACTCGTCATGTGAATCTCGTGCTCCGCAAGTTGTCTGCCGAACTGAGCGTGGCTTCACATGATACGGCTGGCGCAGCGCACCGGCGGCTGGGCTGCCATCACGAGGGCGTTGGCCACGCGAAACGGGCGGCCCTGGTGGGGCCGCCCGGCATCGGCGCGGTGGATCAGACGCGGACTAGTCGCGCATCATCCGGAAGCAGTCGGAGCAGTAGACCGGGCGCGCGCCTGTCGGACGGAACGGGACCTGCGTCTCGTTGCCGCAGCGAGCGCAGGTGGCGTCGTGCATCTCCCGCGGAGCGCGCGAGAAGCCCCCGCCACCGCTGTAGCCGCCGCCGTTGCCGTAGCTGCTGGCTCCCCCGCCGCCGCCGGCTGCCC
>CAYYDA010000073.1:0-7980 GCA_964470495.1 uncultured Steroidobacteraceae bacterium
TCGTACCGCATCCAGAGGGCGACCACCACCATCATCCAGGCCAGGAAGAAGATGTCGCCGATCACCCACATGATCATGCCGCCCAGGGCCTGGTCGTCCAGCGGCGAGAGGCCCCACGTGCGCCCGTTGGTGACGTAGTGCGGGTACAGCACCAGCGGCGCTGACGAGAGCGCAACGCCCAGGAACGAGTTCTGCGGCATGGCCAGGAAGACGTACAGGATTCGAACCGGGTGCGGCATCCGCCATGGTGATGGATCGGCGCCGACGACCGGCCACCAGAAAAGGAGGGATGCTCCCAGGAAGGTGGCGTGCTGGAAGTAGTGAAGCGCCTGGTTCTCGAGCGCCTGGTCGTACAGGACGCTGAAGTGCCAGCCCCAGTTGACCGCGGCGAACAGCACCCACGCCACGACCGGGAACGAGATCGCATGCACGATCCGGCTCTGGAGGATCGACAGCAGCCGTCGCCGAACCGATGGGGACGCAGCTCGCAGCGTCACCGTGATTGGCGCGCCGGCCAGCAGCAGGGGCGCGGCCACCAGCTCGAGGAGCATGTGCTGCACCATGTGGACGCTGAACAGGGCGCCCTCGTAGGCCTCGATCGGTGAGAGCAGCGCGACCCCGATCGCGGCCAGCCCTGCGCAGAACAGCCATGACCGATACGTCGGCTGCCGGTTGCCGGGATGGTCGCGGTTCACCCGACGGACCGCCCCCAGGTAGACCGTCGCGACCAGCAGCAGGCCGGCGATGACGACCGGGTCGAACCTCCAGGCGAGCAGGACGCCCGGAAACGTTGGAGCGGTCGGCACGGCGCCGTGGGCGAGGACGACTGAGGGCATCATCACTAGCAGCGCCACGGCGGCGATAACGGACAGAGGGCGCATCGGCTCTATTGTCACGCGAAATCGCGGGAACCGGGTGGTGAGCGTCCGCGTCTCTGCGCCATGAAACGAACCTTCCCGAGCTACTTCATCGTGCTCATCCTTCTCGCCGCCTGTGCCGCACCGGGCGGCGGCTCGTCCGAATCGCCCGGAGCATCACCTCCCGCGGAGAGCGGCGGTGGGGGTGAGACCGGCGAGATCGACCACCCGACCACGGGGACCGATCCGATCCTGGTGGTCTCCA
This sequence comes from uncultured Steroidobacteraceae bacterium, assembly GCA_964470495.1. Taxonomy (GTDB): domain Bacteria; phylum Chloroflexota; class Limnocylindria; order QHBO01; family QHBO01; genus JACDBZ01. Next base: position 1,123 of record CAYYDA010000073.1, read on the forward strand.
ACACGGGCGGCTTCGTCCCGGTCCAGTTCATGGCAACCCAGCTGCCGGTCTTCGTCCTGCTCGGCGATGGCCGCGTGATCATGCAGGGCGCGCAGACCCTCGAGTTCCCGGGTCCCGCCCTCCCGGCCCTCATCGAGCGGACCCTCACGGACGAGGGCATCCAGCAGGTGCTGCAGGGCGTCGAGGACACCAACCTGTTCACGGCCGACCTCGAGCTCAACGGCGCCCAGAGCGTGGTTGCCGATGCGGCGAACACCGTGTTCACCCTGAGTGCCGACGGCCGCGAGGTGACCATCAGCGTCTACGGCCTGGGCGCGCTGCTGCCCGACATGGAGCCGCCGCCCGGCATGACCTCCGGCGAGATCGAGGCGCACCGCATCCTGAGCGGGCTGAACGACGGCCTCATGACGCTCGACACGTGGCTGCCCGCCACTGCGTGGGAGACCGAGGGCTGGCAGCCGTACGAGCCCGAGGCGTTCCGCCTCTACCTCCGTGACGTCACCGGCGAGCCGGTCGACGGCGGCGACCTCCCCGAGCAGGTCCGCGAGTGGCCGACCGATGACGACCCGGCCGCCTTCGGCGAGGAGGAGACCTTCTTCGGCGACGGGACGCGCTGCGGCGTCGTGGACGGTGAGCTCGGAGCGCTCTGGCTGGCGGAGCTGAACGCATCGACCCAGATGACGCGGTGGACGACGGACGGAGAGAACCGGTTCAGCGTGATGCCCCGACCGGTCCTGCCGCACGAGGATCCCGCCTGTCCGGAGTTCGGCGGCGCCGCCTAGTTCCTTCGGGGGGAATCCGAAGGCCGTCGCCTCGGTCGCCCGAGTCGACGGCCTTCGCTACAATGGGCGACGTGCCGCCTCAGCCCGCTGAGTGTGCGTGCCTGCCACCCATGAGCCCCAGGGTGTCGGTCGAACCAGGAGCACCGAGATCATCTTGATGCAACGAACGGCGGCCAGGTCCCGGCTGCGGAGCGTCCTCCGCGTCGGTACACCCATGCTTCTCGTCTTCCTGCTGGCCGGCTGCCTGCTTCCGCCCGAGCCGAAGACCGATGCGGGCCGCGACGTGTTCAACCTCTACATCGTCGTGCTCATCCTGGCCGGCATCGTGTTCGTGGCCGTCGAGGGCTTCATCCTGTACGCCGTCGTCCGCTACCGACGCAAGCCCGGCGACGACACGCTTCCGGAACAGCTCCACGGCAACACGCTCGTAGAGATCATCTGGACCCTCATCCCGACGGTCATCGTATTCATCCTGTTCGGCGTCAGCATGGTCACGCTCGCGGAGGTCGAGGCACGCGTCGATGAGCCCGGCGTCACGATCCAGGTCGACGGATTCCAGTGGCAGTGGCGGTTCACCTACGCGGAGGGCGTATCAGAGACCGGGGCGCTCGGCGATCCCCCGACCCTGGTGGTCCCGGTCAATGAGCCCGTACGGCTGATCCTGAACTCGGAAGACGTCAACCACGCCTTCTTCGTCCCCGAATTCCTGATCAAGCGGGACCTCATCCGCTACGCCGACGACGCCAAGGACAACGAGATCGAGTTCACGGTGACCGAGGCGGGGACGTATGCCGGCCAGTGCGCCGAGTTCTGCGGCACGAGCCACGCTGAGATGACCTTCACCGTCGATGCCGTGCCACGCGAGGAGTTCGATGCCCGCATCGCTGCCATAGCGAGTGGCGAGACCCCGCCATCGGGGGCCGGCGAGTGCGAGCTGACCGTCGAGATCAAGGCAAACAACACCGAGTTCGACATCAGCGAGTTCGAGGTCCCGGCCGAGACCGAGTTCTGCATCGCGTTCGAGAACCAGGAGAACGTGCCGCACAACGTCAGCATCTACGACGGCGGCACGAACCTGTTCGAGGGCGAGTTCCTGAACGAGCCGGGCACCATCACCTACGAGGTCCCGGCCCTTCCGGCGGGCGAGTATTCATTCGTCTGCGACGCTCATGCCCAGGCGATGTCGGGCGACGTGACGGTCACCGAGTAGCGAAGCGGGGAGAGAGCAACCACCGATGGCAACCACCACCCTCGAACCGCAGTCGGCCGCCTACCGGCGCTCGTGGGTCATCGACTGGCTCACGACGGTCGACCACAAGAAGATCGGGATCCTGTACATCACCAACAGCTTCCTGTTCTTCTTCGCCGCCGGGATCCTGGCCCTCGTCATCCGCAGCGAGCTGGCGGTGCCGGGCCTTCAGTTCGTCGACCAGAACACCTACAACCAGGCGTTCACGATGCACGGGACGATCATGCTCTTCCTGTTCATCATCCCGGCCCTGAGCGGCTTCGCGAACTACATCGTGCCACTCCAGCTCGGCGCGCCGGACATGGCATTCCCGCGCATCAATGCGCTTTCGTTCTGGCTCCTGCCGCTCGGCGGCGGCCTCATCTTCAGCGGGTACCTGTTCGGCGGCGCCGCGGCCGAGGGCTGGACCGGCTACGCGCCGCTCACCCAGCAGGGGGGCGTCGGTACCGACCTGTGGATCATCGGCCTCACGCTGGTCGGCACGGCGTCGATCCTGGGTGCCGTCAACTTCATCGCCACCATCTTCAAGATGCGCGCGCCCGGCATGACGCTGTTCCGGATGCCGATCTTCGTGTGGACCGTCCTCGTGACGGCTGTCCTCATCCTGCTGGCAACGCCGGTCCTGGCCGCCGGGCTGATCGCGCTCTTCATCGACCGCAACTACGGCGGGTCGTTCTTCGACCCGAGCGTGGGTGGCAACCCGATCCTGTGGCAGCACATCTTCTGGTTCTTCGGCCACCCCGAGGTCTATATCGTGATCCTGCCGGCCATGGGCGTGGTGAGCGAGATCCTGCCGGTCTTCAGCCGCAAGCCGCTGTTCGGCTATCGGGCCTTCGTCTTCGCGACCATCGCCATCGGCCTACTCAGCTTCAGCGTCTGGGCCCATCACATGTTCACCACCGGCGGGGTCTTCCTGCCGTTCTTCAGCTTCATGACGGCGCTGATCGCGATCCCGACCGGCATCAAGATGTTCAACTGGCTCGCCACGCTGTGGCGCGGCAAGCTGATGCTGACCACGCCGATGCTGTTCGCGCTGGGCTTCCTGTCGATGTTCCTCATCGGCGGCATCAGCGGCGTCATGCTGGCCTCGCCGCCGATCGACTTCCATGTACAGGACACCTACTTCGTGGTGGCCCACCTGCACTACGTCTTCTTCGGCGGATCGGTCTTCGGCGTCTTCGCGGCGACCTACTACTGGTTCCCCAAGATGTTCGGCCGGAAGCTGAACGAGCCGCTGGGCAAGGTCCACTTCTGGATCCACTTCATCGGCTTCAACCTGGCCTTCTTCCCGATGCACCAGCTGGGCCTGTCAGGGATGCCGCGCCGCGTCAGCGACTACGACCCGAACGCCGGATGGACGATCCTGAACATGGTGTCGACGGTCGGCGCCTTCATGATCGCGGTCAGCATCATCCCGTTCCTGATCAACGTGGTCGCCACGTTCATCAACGGCGAGCCGGCCGGGGACGATCCGTGGGAGGGGAACACGCTGGAGTGGGCGACCACGTCGCCGCCGCCGCCGCACAACTTCGACACGCTGCCGCCGATCCACTCGGAGCGGCCGCTCTTCTTCCTGACCCATGGCCACGGCCATGCCGCCGAGCGCCCGTCCGACCTCGAGGAGAGCCCCGAGGATGACGTCGAGCAGCGGAAGGGGCTCGTATGACCGCGCGCACCATGCAGGCTCACCCCGCCGGCGAGGACGACGTCCAGGCGCCCATCGATCACGGGCAATCCGGGATGCCGACCGCGCTCCTGGGCATGCTGCTGTTCATCGCCAGCGAGGTGATGTTCTTCGGTGGCCTGTTCGCGACGTACTTCAGCGCGCGCGCATCCGTGCCTGCCGGGACGTGGAGTCCGCCCGAGGGCGCGCACGAGCTCGACATCGCGCTTGCCGGGGTGCTCACGGCCATCCTTCTGGCCTCGAGCTTCACCATGCAGTTCGGCGTGTGGGCCATCCGCCGCGGCGACGTGGGCAAGCTCAAGATGTGGACCGGCATCACGCTCGTGCTGGGCGTGCTGTTCCTGATGGGCCAGCTGTACGACTACAGCCAGCTGGGCTTCAGCATCGCCGATGACGCCTTCGGCACGACCTTCTACACCCTCACCGGCTTCCACGGCGCCCACGTCTTCGGTGGCGCGGTGGGCCTCACGATCATCCTGGCCCGGGCGTTGCGCGGCCAGTTCAGCCGCCGCAACCACGTCGCCGTCGAGGCGGTCAGCATGTACTGGCACTTCGTCGACGTGGTCTGGATCGCCGTCTTCAGCACCATCTACCTCCTGCGCTAGGGACTCGGACGAGATGAACGACACCGCCATCGGCTTCGCGCTCATTGGGATCGTCATCCTGGTAGTGCTGGGCGTGGTGTTCGCGATCGCCTCGCGGGGGGCGGCTGCCGGCGAGCGACCGGTACCGCCGCGCGGCGTGCACCTGCCACCGCCCAGCTTCCTGCCGGCCGTGCTGTCGGGCGCGATCGCCCTGATCGGCTCCGGGCTGGCCTTCCGCGCGGACGACCAGCTGGCCAATCCGTGGCTCGCCATCCCCGGCCTGCTTCTCTTCGTCATCACCGCCGTCGCATGGGTGCGTGCCGCCAACCGCGAGTGGCGCGAGGTCGAGCACGGATCCCACGACGACGGATCTGCCCACTGAGCCGCCGATGACCGCCGGCGTCGCCGATCGGCGTGGCCTTGATCTCCGACGGCTGCGCCTCCGCCATCTCGTGGTCGCGGCGGTCCTGCCGCTCATCCTGCTCGGGGTGCTGGTCGTGGCGCTGCTCGCTCGCGGGTCGGGGACATCGCCAACGGCCATCGGCAACGAGGCGCCGGACTTCTCGCTCACCGATCTCGACGGGAACGCCGTCCACCTTGCCGACCTGCGCGGGCGACCGGTGATCGTTAACTTCTGGGCCAGCTGGTGCGTGCCCTGCATCGAGGAGTTCCCGCTCCTTCGCGACGCGGCGTCTCGCCACGCCGACGACGGGCTGGTCGTGGTCGGGATCGTCTACCAGGACCGCACCCAGGCGGCACGGGACTTCATGGACCGCAATGGCGGGACGTGGGCCGCCGCAGCCGATCCGGACGGGCGCGTGGCCGACGCGTATGGCATCCTCGCGCCGCCGGAGACCTTCTTCATCGGGCGTGACGGCAGGATCGCCGCGCGCGTCCTCGGCCAGTTCTCGTCGGCCACGCTCGACGAGAAGGTGGCCGTCATCATGGAAGAGTGAGGGACAGCATGGAGCGCAACCTTCCCGCGACGCGACCGGACGATGCGACGGACGCCGAGCGCGCTCCGCTCGAGCGACGGCAGCCGCTCAGCGTCGCCTTCCTTCCGCTCGCGCTCGCGACGTTCATCGTCCTGGCCCTGATCATCGCCACCTGGACCTTCCTCGCCGCACCGACCTGACCTGCCCAATCTGGTGGGCTGCGGCTGATCGGCCGACGTCAGGCCGTCCGCATCGGTCCCGTGCGGGGACGGTCACCAAACGTCGCCAGGGCGGCCCGCACGGGGCCGGCCGGCGAGCCGTACACGCGCACGACGTCCGCGGCGAGCAGCGCCAAAATCCCGACTTCAACGGCCTTGGCGATCCATCCGAGGCTGAAGTACGGGCCCATCACGAGGTATCCGCCGATTGTCACGGCGGTGAACGCGGCGAGGCCGATGCGCGGAAGCCAGCTGAATCTGCTGATCAGCGGATGCGGAATGGAGCCGATGGCAAGGGCCACGGCGAGCACCGCGTAGCCGATCGCGTTCAGCGTGAACAGCACCCCGCCGAGGCCGAGATGGATGTACGCGGTCGTGAGGGTGAGCCCGACGGTGAAGGCGGTCAGCGCGATGGCCAGACCGCGAGCCCGGAGGGAAGCTGAGGGAGGCATGGGGTCGGCTCCGACATATGTGCAAATCGTGTGAGCACGGTATTGATCACCCCGTGGGCGCGGCCAATGGCAAATGTCCCCGGTCCGGCCGGGAGTGGCCGGGACGGATCGGGGCCTTAGTCGGCGGGTGCGGCGGAAGCGATGCTGCCCGGAGCGGGATAGCGGCGCGCGACGTAATCCTCCAGGATCGACAGGAAGCGCGGCACGATGTCGTCGCCGCGCAGCGTCTCGGTCTTCTGTCCGTCGACGAAGACCGGCGCCACGGGTTCCTCGAAGGTGCCGGGCAGGCTGATGCCGATGTCGGCGTGCTTCGACTCGCCCGGGCCATTCACGACGCAGCCCATGACCGCCACGCGCAGCTCCTCCACGCCCGGATGCGCCTCCCGCCAGCGGGGCATCTGCTCGACGAGGTAGGACTGGATGTCGCGGGCCATCTCCTGGAAGAAGGTGGACGTCGTGCGGCCGCATCCCGGGCAGGCGCTGACCTGTGGCAGGAACGAGCGCATGCCCATCGACTGGAGCACCTGCTGCGCGACCTGGACCTCCTCCGTCCGGTCGCCGCCCGGCTCGGGCGTCAGGCTCACGCGGATGGTGTCGCCGATCCCGCGCTGGAGGAGGACCGCCAGGCCGGCGGTCGAGGTGATGATGCCCTTGGCGCCCATGCCGGCCTCCGTCAGGCCCAGGTGCAGCGGGTAGTCGCAGCGAGCTGCCAGCCGCGCGTACACCTCGACGAGATCCTGCACGCCCGAGACCTTGGCGCTGATGATGATCGCGTCCGGCGACAGGCCCGTCTCCTCGGCCAGTCGGGCGGAGCGCAGGGCCGACTCGATCATGGCCTCGATCATCACCTCGCGGCTGTCGGCCGGCTCGGGCAGGAGGGCGTTGGCGTCCATCATCTGGGTCAGCAGCTGCTGGTCGAGCGAGCCCCAGTTGACGCCGATGCGGACCGGCTTC
>CAYYDA010000074.1:0-7956 GCA_964470495.1 uncultured Steroidobacteraceae bacterium
CAATGACCTACGTCATCACCGAGCCGTGCATCGGCGTCAAGGACGCGAGCTGCGTGGACGTCTGCCCGGTCGACTGTATTCACGCCACCGACGACGACGCGATGTTTTTCATCGACCCCGACGAATGCATCGACTGCGGCGCCTGCGAGCCGGAGTGCCCGGTCACCGCGATCTTCGCCGAGGACGCCGTGCCGGACGACCAGACCAAGTACATCCAGATCAACGCCGACTACTTCAAGCACTAGCCGATGCCACGCCTGGTCGTGCTCTACAAGCCTCCCGAGGACACCGACGCGTTCGATGCGCACTACCGCGACGTCCATACCCCGATTGTGTCGCGCTATCCGAACCTGCGCGACCTGCGTATTTCGAAGCTGGCCGGCGTGGGCGGTCGACCGTCGCCGTACTACCTGATGGCGGAGATGTCCTTCGACTCCTTCGGCGAGCTGGATACCGCGCTCGGCTCAGAGGCCGGCGCCGAGAGCGCTCGAGACCTCCGTACCTTTGCCGCCGCTGGCGTCAGCATGTTCATCGCACCCGACGAGGCCGATGCCTGAGCCCGGCTCGCCTGCCGCGGCCGATCCGATCGAACTCGGCTTCGAGCACATTCGCTACGAGCGAGATGCCGATGCGGGCGTGGCAACGGTCACGATCGACCGCCCCGCCGTGCTCAATGCGCTCGACTTTCCGACGCTGAAGGAGCTGTCCCGCGCCTTCGAACAGGCCTCGTGGGACGACTCGGTGGCCGTGGTCGTCGTCACGGGCGCGGGCGATCGGGCCTTCTGCACGGGCGCCGACTTGGATGAGCAAGCGCTGATGGGTGCCACGAGCGGCCAGTACTGGCGCTGGATGGGCGCATTCATCGAGATGCACGACCGGTTGCGGCACATCGGCAAGCCGACGATCGCACGGATCAATGGGATCTGCGTCGGCGGTGGCAACGAGCTCCAGATGGCATGCGACCTGTCGGTCCTCGTGGACGACGCGTACATCCGTCACGTCGGGCCCGAGCACGGGTCGGTTCCGGCCGGTGGGGCAACCCAATGGCTGCCGCTCATCGTCGGGGACCGCCGGGCGCGCGAAATCGTCATGCTGTGCGAGCCCGTCTCGCCGGCCCAGGCGCTGGACTGGGGGCTCGTCTCGCGAGTTGCGGCGCGCGACGAGCTCGACGTCGTCGTCGCCGCGCTGGCCGCGAACCTCGCCCGCAAGCTGCCAGAAGCGATGCGCTACACGAAGACGCAGCTCAACTGGTGGCGCGACCTGGTGTGGTCGCAGACGGTGGAGCACGCGCGCGACTGGCTGGCCGTCCACTCGACCGCCGACGAGACCCGCGAGGCGGTTGCGGCCTTCCACGAGAAGCGTCGACCGCGCTTCGCGGAGCTGCGGCGGCTGGAGGCGGGGGAGGGACGCATCTGTCCGTCGTGTGGCGCCGTCGGTCTGCCGTCGTCGCATCGGTTCTGCGGCGCCTGTGGCGTCGAGCTGCCCGACGCGTGGGAGGACGGCACGTGAGCAGCCCGGTTCGGCCAGATTCACACCAGGTGCGCATTACGCGCGTCGGTCACCGCCTCGGCACGCCAGAATCTGTGCAAATCTGGGTATATCGGGGCGTCCGCTGCGCTGGTGCCGGCCTGCGAGCCGCCTTATGCGCACCTCATGTGAATTTGGCAGGTTCACCGCGATGAGCGACGAGCAGCTCGTCCTGGTGGAGCGCCAGCCAGAGCAGCGAACCGCCCTCGTGCGCCTGAACCGTCCGAAGCAGCTCAACGCGCTGAACGGCGCGGTCATGGATGCGCTGTGCGCCGCACTCGAGGAGCTCGACCGCGACGACCAGGTCCGCGCCATCGTCGTGACTGGCAACGAGCGCGCATTCGCGGCCGGCGCCGATATCGGAGAGATGGCCAACGCCGGCCCCATCGACCTGCTGCTGACCAACCGCATCGGCCAATGGGATCGCATTCGCAGGATCACCAAGCCGGTCATCGCCGCGGTCAACGGCTGGGCACTGGGCGGCGGGTGCGAGCTGGCGATGACGCTCGACCTGATCGTGGCGGGTGAGGGGGCGAAGTTCGGCCAGCCGGAGATCGGCATCGGCGTCATCCCGGGCGCCGGCGGAACGCAGCGGCTGACGCGCGCCATCGGCAAGTCGAAGGCAATGCGCATGGTCCTCACCGGCGACCAGATCACGGCCGCGGAGGCCGAACGAGCCGGCCTTGTCGCACTGGTCACCCAGGACGAGCTCGTGGTCGAGGACGCGCTGGCGCTGGCTGCGAAAATCGCGGAGAAGTCGCCGATCGCGCTGCGCCTGGCGAAGGAAGCCGTGAACGTCGCATACGAGATGAGCCTGACCGATGCGCTCGCCCACGAGCGCCGCCTGTTCTACCTCCTGTTCGCGTCCGAGGACCAGAAGGAGGGGATGGCGGCATTCCTGGAGAAGCGCTCACCCGACTTCAAGGGCCGATGACGTCGCGCGCTAAGATCCCGGCATGACAACCTCCCGCCCATTGCTCCTCACGATCCTCGGCCTCCTGGTGCTGACCGTCTCGGCCTGCAGTTCACCGGCCGCAGCGACCCCCGAACCCTCGGCCGACCCGACGGTCGCAGCCACGGACCCTCCCGAGAGCGAGCCGGCCACGGCCACGGACGCTCCCGAGAGCGCGCCGGCCACCGACCCCTGGTCGGTGAACGCCGTCGAGCATCGCGCTGAACTCGGCGAAGAGTTCACGTACGACTGCCCGCCCGCCGACGAGAGTCGGATCGATACCGTCTGGGGCACGGACGTCTACACGGATGACTCGTCGGTGTGCACCGCCGCCGTGCACGCGGGGGCGATCACCGTGGACGGTGGCGGCGAGGTAACGATCGAGATCGCCCCAGGCGAGGACTCGTACGAGAGCAGCGAGCAGAACGGGATCGAGTCGAGTTCGTACGGCCCGTGGGGCGGCAGCTTCATCGTGGTCACCAACTGAGCGCGTGACGCTCGGCAACCCCGACCGCCCGGTGGGCGGTATCGCCATCAAGCCTCCGGACGGCGTGGAGCTGCGACCGCTCGGCCGTGACGACTTCGCCGAGGTGCTGAAGCTCGCCCGCGAGCTCTATGCCCTGCCCGATGGGGACATCGAGGCGCACCGTCCGGCCTATCAGGCGCTCGTCAACGACCCCGACGCCACGCCGTTCCTGGCGATTGCCGACGATGAGCCTGCCGGGTTCATCGGCTTCCGTTTCCGCCGTCGCCTCAATCACGCCACCTTCGAGGGTTGGGTCAGCGACCTGTTCGTGCGCGAGCGGTTTCGCGGCCGGGGCATCGGACGCGCGCTGCTTGCCGCGGCAATCGCCGAGTGGCGCCTGCGCGGAGGTCACCAGGTGATGCTCGAGGTCGCGACCGACCGCACCGCGGCACGCGGCCTGTACGAAGCCGCCGGCTTCGTCAACCAGGGGAAGTACTTCGACATCGCCCCGGTGGCGACGAGGCAGATCGAGCCGGCGTCGGGCGTCGAGATTCGAGAGATCGTCGATGACGACGCCGACTTCGAGGCCAGCACGCGATTGCTGGCGGAGCTTGGTCGACCGGCACCGAGCGAGGAGCGCATGCCGGCCCTGCGCCGCACCTACGCCCAGCACGTCGCCAGCGCCGACACCGGATCGATGCTGGCGCTGCTCGACGGGCAGCCCGTCGGCTTCGTCAGCCTGGAGTTCCGCCATCCGTTCTTCATGACGTCGCCGCAGGCGTGGATCCCGGACCTCGTGGTGACCGAGTCGGCCCGTGGCCGGGACATCGGTGCTGCGCTGCTCGACGCCGCGTTCACGGCGTCGATCCGCCGTGGTTCGTACGCGGCAGCGCTCGAATCCGGGCACCATCGCCAGGTGGCACACCGGCTGTACGCCGTGGCGGGCATGTCCGATGTCGGAAGCTTCTTGACGCTCGCTCGCTGAGCGAATCAGCCCTTGCTCGGATGGCCGGTACGGAACATGCAGTGGACCGGGTCCCGGGTGCGGCAGACCGTCCCCGTGTTGCAGTACGAGGGAGCTCGGAGGTAACTATGGGCATCATTTCGTGGATCGTCGTCGGCGCCATCGCCGGCTGGGTTGCAAGCAAGGTCGTTCCCGGTGACGAGGGCTATGGCGTCCTCGGCGGCCTGGTCGCCGGCATCGTCGGCGCCTTGGTCGGCGGGTGGCTGTTCGCCCTGCTGACCAGCAACGAGGATTGGCTCACCGGTATCGACATTCCAACCATCATCGCGGCGATCGTCGGCGCGATCATCGTCGTGTTCGTGTGGAACATGGTCACCAAGCGGGGCGGCAGCCGAGCCGTCTGACGCTCGGAACGCCCAGACCGATCCGCCCGGTGCCGACGAGGCACCGGGCGTTTTCGCGTCACGTCGCCGGTACAATCGCGCCGTGCCCGACCAGCCATATGAGACGCTGCTCGCCCAGGCCGATGCGGGCGTGCTCACCATCACGCTCAATCGACCGGACGCGCTGAATGCCCTGAACGCCGCGATGCGACGAGAGCTGCTCGCCGCATTCAAGTCCGCCGGCAGGGACGACGCCACCCGGGCCGTGGTCATCACGGGGGCCGGACGCGGCTTCTGTGCCGGCGCCGACCTGCGCGGTGGGAGCGAGGAGCGTGAGTTCCGCCGCGTCATCGCCACCGAGTACAACCCGCTGATCGAGGCAATCCGGGGCCTCGAGAAGCCCGTCATCGCATCGGTCAACGGCGTGGCCGCCGGCGCCGGAATGAGCCTGGCGTTCGCGGCCGACCTCGTCGTCGCCGCCGACGATGCCCGGTTCGTGCCCGCCTTCCATCGCATCGGCCTGGTGCCGGACTCCGGCCTGACGCGGACGCTGGTACGGGCGCTGGGCAGGCACCGCGCGCTCGAGATCCTCCTCGGTGAGCGCAAGCTCGACGCCAATGACGCGCACGCGGCCGGCCTCGTCGCGGCCGTCGTGCCCGCGGATCGGCTGGCGCAGGTGGCGGGCGAGCTGGCTCAGCGCCTGGCCAGTGGGCCGACGCGGGGGATCGGCCTCACGAAGCGGCTCGTGAACGCGGCGGAGGACGCGTCGCTTGCCGACGGCCTGGCCGCTGAGGCCGGGCTGCAGGAGCTCGCCGGCCGGACCGAGGACCATGCCGAGGGCGTCGCCGCCTTCGGCGAGAAGCGCGACCCGCAGTTCCGCGGCCGATGAACGAGATCACGACCATCGGTGTGCTGGGCGCCGGCACCATGGGCGCCGGCATCGCGCAGATCGTGGCCGAGGCCGGCCTCGAGGTGCTGATCCACGACCCCGTGGAAGGGGCGACCGAACGCGCACAGCATCGGATCGAAGGCTTCCTCGGTCGCAAGGTCGCGAAGGGCCAACTCTCGGGTGGCGATGCCACCGCGGCCGCGTCGCGTATCACGCCAACCGGCACCCTCGAGGAGCTCGGCGCGGCGGACCTTGTGGTGGAGGCCATCCCCGAGGAGCTCGAGCTCAAGCGCGACGCGTTCCGGCGCCTGGACGCCGTTTCGGAGGAGGCGACGATCCTCGCAACCAACACGAGCTCCCTGTCGGTGATGCGGATCGCTTCGGCGACGACCCGACCGGACCGCGTCGTCGGCATGCACTTCTTCAACCCGGTGCCGCTGATGGCCCTGATCGAGGTCATCGCCGGACCGATGACGGCACCGGAGGTGACCGACTCCGTCGCGCTCCTGGCGCGCCGGCTGGGCAAGACGCCGGTCGTCGCGGCCGATACGCCCGGCTTCATCGTCAACCGCGTGCAGCGCGCCTATTACCTCGAGGCGTTCCGTATTCTCGAGGGCGGCCAGGCGGAGGTGGCGGCCATCGACGACGCGATGCGCGGGATCGGATTCCGGCTTGGCCCGTTCGAGCTGGCCGACGTGGTCGGCACGGACGTCAACCTCGCCGCCGGCCTCGCCATCTTCGAGGGATTCTTCGGCGATCCACGCTACCGTCCCGCACAGGTCCAGCGGCGCGTGGTCGACGCCGGGCGGCGCGGCCGCAAGGCAAATGCCGGCTATTACGACTACGGGCCGGATGAGGTGCGCGGCGCAGCATGGGCCTCCATCTGGCGGTCGCCGCTGATGCAACCCCTTGACGCGCCACAGATCGAGGCCCGCATTCTGGCCGCCATCGTCAACGAGGCGGCCTCGGCCGTCGCCGATGGCGTCGCGACGCCTGACGCCATCGATACGGCCATGCAGCTCGGCACGAACTGGCCGGAGGGCCCGCTCGCATGGGGCGAGCGCATCGGCCTGGCGTCCGTCGTCCATACGCTCGATGCGCTGCACGCCTCCGTGCCGGACGGCCGCTACCGGGTAGTGCCACTGCTGAGGGCCCTCGCGGCCGACGGCGGCTCCTTCTCCGCCGCGCGGGACTAGAAGAGGGTGCCGCTCAGCGGTCGCTATCGGGCCGTCATCTTCGACATGGACGGCTTGCTGCTCGACACCGAGACGCTCTGGCACGAGGCCGAGGTGGAGCTGTTTCGCCGGCACGGCGCCGAGTTCACGTGGGAAGACAAGATGGCCGTCATCGGCACCAGCTTCGAGATCACCTCGCGCCATTTCGCCGATCGGCTGCGCGTTCCGCGCGAGGAGGGAGCGGCGCTGGTCGACGAGATGGTGGCGCTGATGCACGAGCGGGTCCGCCGCCAGGTCGATGCGCGTCCGGGGGCCCTGGAGCTGGTGAAGCGCCTGCGCGCCATCGAGGGCGTCCGGCTTGGGCTGGCCTCCAATTCGCCGCGCTTCCTGGTCGACGATGCGCTCGCCACGGCCGGCCTGACAGATGCGTTCGAGACGATCGTCACCCCGGCCGACGTCGATCATGCCAAGCCGGCGCCCGACATCTACGTCCGCGCCTGCGAGGACCTCGGCGTGGATCCCGTGGAGGCGCTCGCGCTCGAGGACTCCGCCTCCGGCGTTGCTGCCGCCAAGGCGGCCGGGCTGACGTGCATCGCCGTCCCGCAGTTCGCCGAGACCGATGTTTCCGCCGCCGATCGCGTCATCGACTCGCTCGAGGAGCTCCTGCCGGCATAGGCGTATCCTGCAGGCATGTGCCGAAGCATCAAGACCCTGCGCACGGGTGCCGAGCCGGCTCCCGACGACGAGATCACCGCCGCCGCCCTCCAGTACGTCCGGAAGGTGAGCGGCTATCGCAAGCCGTCGACCGCCAACGAGCACGCCTTTGACGAAGCCGTCGCCGAGGTTGCGGCCGCCTCGAAGCGGCTGCTCGACGCGGTAGCCGCCACGCATCCACAGGCCCGCCGAGCGGGCTGATCTTCCCCAATCGGCGAGGTGAAGCCATGACGTTCGACCTCACCGGAGTCGTGGAGCTCGCACGGTGGTGGTGGACCTTCATCATCCGCGGCATCTTCGCGGTCGCGTTCGGCGTGCTCGCGTTCCTGGCGCCGGGCTGGGGGATCGAGGTGCTGGTCGCCCTCTTCGCCGTGTGGGCCCTGGTCGACGGGGTCACCGGCCTGGTGGCCGGCGTCCGGGGCAGGGGGAAGGACAAGAACTGGTGGCTCTCGGTCCTGGAGGGGATCGTCGGCATCATTGCCGGCATCTTCGCGCTCCTGTTTCCCGGGCTGGCGCGCGAGGCGCTCGTCCTGATCATCGCGGTCTGGGCGATCGTGACCGGCATTTTCCAGATCGTGGCCGCCATCCGGCTGCGCGAGCAGATTCAAGGCGAGCTCTGGCTCGGCCTCGCCGGCGTGGCCTCGATCCTGTACGGCGTGGTGCTCTTCCTTTTTCCGGACGCCGGCGCGCTCAGCCTCGTGTGGCTCATCGGCGGCTTCGCGATCGTCTTCGGCGCATTCCTGCTGGTGATGGGGTGGCGCCTCCGCGGCATCAACGAGCTGGCCAAGCGAGACGTCGCTCGCGATTACAGTCGGTAGCGCGAAGACGTTGCGTCACTGATATCATCCTGATATCTCGCGGTCGATCTGGAATCGCGGGGGAGAAC
>CAYYDA010000075.1:0-7939 GCA_964470495.1 uncultured Steroidobacteraceae bacterium
CAGCTAGGCGTCGCGAACGATCACGTCCTCGAGCGTCTCGCGCCGACGGCTGAGTCGCAGCTCGCCATGCTCGATCACGGCCTGCGCCGGCCGCAGGCGCCCGTTGTAGTTCGAGGCCATCGCGGCCCCATACGCGCCCGCCTCGCCGATGGCCAGCAGCGCGCCCTCGCCGGCGTCTGCCCCAAGCCGCAGCCCAGAAGCGAGGATGTCGCCGGCCTCGCAGATCGGCCCGGACAGCGTCCACGACCGGTCCTCGGCCACCTCCATGCCGGGCGACAGGAGCGTGACCGGATGGCGCGCGCCATACAGCATCGGGCGCAGCAGCTCGGTCATGCCGGCGTCGGCGATCAGGTGGCCACGCGCCTGGACCCGCACGACGCGGGTCAGGAGCCAGCCCGCATTCCCCACCACGCTGCGACCGGGATCCACGATCAGGCGCGCGGCGTCGGGAACGTGCTCGCGAATGACGGATGCGACCGCCTCAGGCTCGCCGGAGAAGCCCCCACCGAGGTCGATCCGTTCCGCGCCCATCTCCCCTGCCAGGCGCACGAGCACGGCTGCCAGGGCTCCGAATGGCGCTGGGTCGGTGATGGCGGAGCCGATGTGCGCGCCGATGGACGCCGGCGGCCTCCCCAGCCGGTCGAGCGCAGCCGGCAGCTCGTCGAGCGCGATCCCGAACTTCGCATCGGCCGATCCCGTGGCGAGATGCGGATGCGTCCCGGCATCGAGGGCCGGGTTGATCCGCAGGCCGATCCGTCCTCGGGCCGGCGCGCGCAGCAGCGATTCGAGCGCCCCGAGCGACTCGGCATTGACGAGCGCACCGCTGGCGAGGGCATCGGCCAGGTCGGCGTCGTTCTGGCCGACGCCGTTGACCACGATCCGCCCAGGGTCGCAGCCCGCGCTCATGGCCAGCGCCAGCTCGACGGGTCCGACCACCTCGAAGCCGAACCCCTCGCCGGCCAGGCGTCGCAGAAGGGCCGGATCGGGATTCGCCTTCACCGCGTACGCGACCAGCGCACCTGGCAGCGCCTCCCGCCACGCGTCCGCGTTGGCGGCGGCCAGGTCCAGGTCGGTGACGTAGAGCGGCGTGCCCCAGCGCTCGGCGGCCTCGACCAGGGCTTCGCGCGGCAGGGTCATGAGCTGACGTGCGGCCGGTGCATGCTCGGCAGCGTAGCGCCGACCGTCAGCCCGCCGAACCGATGACCCGCCAATGCATCGGCGCCTCGACCTCGTCGGCTCGGCAGCTCGTCGGGCGCGGCGGCGTCAGCGCCTCGCGAACGAGCTCGAACCGATGCGCCGTGCCGCCCGCTACCGCGAGCGTGACGACCGCTCGTCCCGCATCCGCGGTGACGTCCACGAGGCGCACGTCGTCGAGCCCATCGAGGCCGCGAGCCAGCCGCAGCTCCTGCTCAGCAACCTGCGCGGGGGCCGGCCAGGCTGATCGGCCGCGGAGCAGCGCCGGATCCAACCGCCCGCCCAGGTAGGCGTCGGCCAGGCGCGGCCCGTCGGCGGCGGGGACGCGGCCGTAGACCAGGCCATCCGGCAGGCACACGAGGTTGCCGGCGAACCGATGCCCACCGAGGTGCGTGCACTCCCACGTGCGCTCGGCATGGTCGGGGGCCAGCGCGATCATCAGGGCGCGGCCACGGAGCGCGCAGCAGGCGTCGCGCTTGCCGTTCGTGCAGACCAGGAAGATCGGATCGGTCATCAATGCGCCGAACTCCCCGACCGGCGCGTCTGTCACGGCCCCCAACGCGAGCTCGGCGAGGTCGTTGACTGCCCGGACCGCCATCTCGCGCGTGACGGTGTCGACCAGGATGGCCCGCCGCACGGCATCGGATGCGGGGTCGCCCTCGCGACGCCGGATCAGGAGGACCCGGACGCGCCGCTCCTTCGCCGCGCGTGCCAGCTCCACGCCCAGGACGTCATTGACAGCATCGAGGCCCCATGCGCTGCGGTCTTCCACCAGCAGCCAGCGCGCGCGCTGGTCGACCGTGCCGATCATGGGCTCGTCGAGCTGTTCGGCCAGCGTCGAGCAACGCATCGGCGCCTCGAGCGTCATGCCTGTTCGGACGAGGGGATTTCCCTGAGCGATCTCACGGGCGACAAGAGTACGGGAAGGAATCCAAGGAAGGCGCCGATGGCCCCGACCCAGATCGTGGCCTGCAGGCCGATGAAGCCACCGAGCACCCCACCCACCAGCGCGCCGATGGGGATCGTCCCCCACACGATGAACCGCATGGTCGCGTTCATGCGGCCGAGCATGCGATCCGGCGTGATCGCCTGGCGCAGGCTCACCTGGTTCACGTTGTAGATGACCGCCGTGAAAGAGCCGATGAAGCCGCCGGCGATGAGGAACGGCACCGGCGCATCACGAGGCGCGAGGGCGACGGCGATGAGCGCGAACGAGGAGAGGAACGCGGACCACACGATGGTCGGACCAAGCCCGATCCACTTGGCGACTCGCTCGGAGAGGAGCGCCCCGGCGAGCACACCCAGGTTCCCAACGGCGATGACGATGCCGATCGTTCCGAACGTCAGACCCAGCTCCCGCACGATGTACAGGATCAGGATCGCGCCGCCGATGTTGCCGAACAGGTTGAGCGTGCCGGTGCACGCCGCGATGTAGCGCAGATATCGATGCCCGAGCACGTAGCGCAGTCCCTCGACCGCCTCCTGCCGCATGGACGGTCGCGGCCCGGTGGCCGGGTCGTGCGCCTCGGGCTGCGCCTCCGGCCGGCGAATGAGGAGCACGAAGAAGATCGCGCCGATGTAGCTGACGGCATCGAAGAAGATCGCGACCGCAGGACGCACGATATCCGCCAGGAAGCCCGCCACGCTCGGTCCGATGAAGCTGGTGGCGGACACGGAGAGCTCGAGCTTCGCGTTGCCCTCGACCAGGCGATCGCGCTCGACAACGCTGGGCAGGTATGACTGGTAGGCGACGTCGAAGAACACCTCCAGGCAGCCGACGGCGAACGCGACGACGTACAGCTGCCAGAGTGTCAGCCAGTCCGCCAGGAATGCGACCGGGATCGATGCCAGCAGCAGCGCGCGCCCCACGTTGGCGCCGATCAGGATCGGCCGGCGCCGCATGCGATCGACCCACACCCCGGCGGGGATCGTGAGCAGGATGAACGGCAGGAATTGGAGGACGCCGAGCAGGCCGAACTCGAACGCCGTCACATCGAGGGACGTTGCGGCCACCAGCGGAATCGCGAGCTGCGTGACCTCGTCGCCCAGCTGGCTGATGGTCTGGCCCGTCCACAGCTTCAGGAAGTCGCGGTGGCGCCAGAGTGAGGTCCGGCGTGGGGTGGTCGCGGCGACCTCGGCGGGGTCGGGCTGGCCGGGCCTGGGCGTCTCGAGCGACACCTATCGGTCCTTTCCTGCCCAGTCCGGCACGTAGATCGCGCCGACGAAGCCGAACGTCTCGCCGGTTCCCGGCGCCCCGTCGGAGAGCACGGCTGTCAACGAGCCGGTCAGTCGCGAACTCGCGCCATCGTCAGGCCGTCCGCAAGGGGCAGGAGCACGTGGTCGACGCGTTCGTCTGCCGCGATCTTCTCGTTCAGGTCGCGCATCACCCGCACGTTCTCGTTGTCGACCGATGGATCGGCGACATCCCCGCTCCACAGCACGTTGTCGATGAGGATCAGCCCGCCGGGCCGGACGACGCGGAGGCAGCCCTCGTAGTACGCGTCGTAGTTCGGCTTGTCGGCGTCGATGAAGGCCAGGTCGAAGGTGCCATCGTCGAGCGACGCGAGCGTCTCGGTGGCCGGCGCCAGCCGCAGCTCGATCCGGTCCTCGACGCCGGCATCGGCCCAGGCCTGGCGAGCGATATCGGTCCACTCACGGCTGACGTCGCAGCAGGTGATCCGTCCGCCGGGGGGCATGGCGAGGGCCATGACGGTCGAGCTGTAGCCGGTAAAGGTGCCGATCTCGAGGATCCGCTTCGCGCCCGTCAGCCTGACCAGCATCGCCATGAAGGCGCCCTGATCGGGACCGATCTGCATCTGGTGCTCGGGCAGCTGTTCGGTCCGCTCGCGAAGCGCGGTCAGGACCGGGTGCTCTCGGGCGCCGTACCTGTGGACATAGGCGACGAGGTCATCGGTGAGGTGGAGGGTTCGTTTTGACATTGCGCGAATCGTACCGCCCCGGGCGGCGAGCGTGGCTGTGGTGGTGGTACCTGCGGCGGGCATACGGTGGGCCGGTGACCTCAACTGGCGCCCAGGGCATCGCAGCCGTGCATTCAGACGGCGAAATGCCGCCGGTGGGCAACCGTACAGAAGCCGAGTGCCTGGTCTGCCTGCTGGCGGTGACACGCGGCGCCGGATGTGCCGCTACTCCCCCAGCAGCCAGGTCTCGCGGTGCGATACGGGCACGTCGGCGCCGTCCAGCCAGCGGAGGACGTACGTCTCGGTCGAGAGGGCGAGATCGGCGAGGTCGGGCGGCAGGTCGAGGAGCCAGCCCAGGTCCTGCCGCTGCGTCTTGTGGCAGTCCATGCTGCGTCGCTTGGCTTCCCGGTAGCGGGAGATGTCGACGCGGGTGGTGACCTCGGCATCGGCTCGGCCGAACTCCTGCTCGTCGCCCGACTCCTGGCCATCGCCCTCCTCGGGCTCGGCGTCACGGTCCCAGGGCAGGGCGATCCCTCGCTCCTTCATGGCCGTCATCAGCTCGGACCAGCCCTCGCGGACGAACGCGAGCTCGTAGAAGCGCGACACGCGCCACGGCTCGCCGGCCGAGGCCTCGTAGGCGGCACGCGCAATCCGAGCCGCGTTGATGTGGTCGGGATGACCGTAGTTGCCGTTCTCGTCGTAGCTCACGACGGCCGAGGGCCGGGCCTCGCGGACGATCGCCACCAGACGTTGGGTCGCCTCGTCGAGGTTGGCCTGCCAGAAGGAGTCGGGGTGACCGTTCGCATCGGTCCCGATCATCCCTGAGTCCCGGTAGCCGAGCATGTGGTGGTGAACGGCGCCGCCCCCGAGCGCGTCGACCGAGCAGGCCAGCTCGGCTGCGCGGATCTCCGCCAGCCTGGGGCGCGCCTCGTCGTGGTTGAGGGTGGGATCGTGGATCTCGCCCTCGGCGCCATCGGTGCAGGTGACGAGGTCGACGCGCACGCCCTCCGCCACGACGCGCGCGATCGTGCCGCCCGTGCCCATCGACTCGTCGTCGGGATGGGCATGGACGAAGAGCACCCCGCCGGAACCTTCAGCCTGCCCCTCAGCCTGCATTCACCGATACCTCCTCCGAGATGGTAGCGAGCGCCAGGTTCGCATCCCGCTCCCCGATCGCGACCGCGGGCGCGATGCGCCCGAACTGCAGCGCGTTCATGCGGCCAAGCCGCGGCGCGATGAGCAGGTCGGGCGGCTCGTCCACCACCGGATCGGCCCACCGGTTGGTCAGGAGCGCGAGGTACCGGCGCGCCGTCAGCCGGTCCGAGTCGAGGCCCACCCCGAGCCGCGAGGAAGCAGCATGGAGGAAGGCCGCGCCCGGGCGGCTGGACAGGAAGGCGGGCTTGGGAATATCGGCGAGCACACCGATGACGGGCAGGCTCGGGGCCCAGGCTCGTGCCAGCGTGACCGGGATCCCCTCCCATGGACCGGCGTCGCACCACACGCCGTCGAGATCGCGGCGCGGCGGGAAGAAGAGCGGGACGGCGATGCTGACCTCGAGCGCGTCGACAAGGCTGCCCTCCGTGATCAGCCGCGGGCGGCCTGCCACCAGGTCGTAGGCGGTGATCCCGAGCGGCGTCGGCAGGTCCTCGATGTTCGGATCGCCGAGCTCGCGGGCGATGTGCTCCAGGACCCGGCGCGGATCGAAGAGCGCCAGGCGTCCCCGCCTCCGCATGAGCCGATGCATCTGCGCGCGGCCGGCCTCGGCTTCGATGGCGTCCGGCGACCGGCCGGCCGCCAACGCGGCGCCGATGATTGCCCCCATGCTGGTGCCGGCGATGCGGCGCGGCCGCAGGCCGCGCTGCTCGAGTGCGCGCGCCACGCCGACGTGTGCCCAGCCACGCGCACCCCCGCCGCCGAGAGCGAGCGTGAAGCCGTCAGCGAAGTGCGGCACGGTCATCGATCAGACAGCGCCGCCATGCTCGGCGCACTCGCATGAGGCCCGCAGCTTGGTGTAGGTGAAGAGCCCGGTGTCGTGGCCATCCGCCCAGATGGGCGCGAGCGCGTATCGGCCGATCCAGCGCACCTCGTTCAATGTCGTCTCGCGCTCGTCGAAGAAGGTCTCGAGCGTCACGACGCCGGGGAGATTCCCCTCCCCCGCGCAGAGCGCGCACGGGCACGCGCGACGAAGCGCGAGCCACGACCACTCGCCGAGATGGCCGTCGTCCCACCGGATCCGCATCCGGCGGGCGGTCTCATCGAGCTCGACCCCGATCGGGTTCACGATCTCCTGCATCTGTCCCTCAGTCTCGCCACAGCGGCTGGCTGCCCCGCCATTCGGCACCGAAGTTCGCTCCGGTCGTGGTCAACCGCATCGGCGGCTCCTCGTTGAGGTCCCACAGGTAGAGATCCTGGAGGATGCCTCCGTTCGGCGCGGACTGGCCGAGCGTGAAGACGACCCGCTGTCCGCCCGGAGCCCAGCGAAGGTGGCTGACGCTCCCCTCGACCACCGCCGACGCGATCTCCTCGTCGTTCTGGTCGAGCACCTTGAGAGTGCTGACCCCGGCTTCCTCTGCCACGGTGATGCGCTGCTCGCCATCGGGAGCCCAGAGCTGCGGCGGTGCGGCATCAGCCGCCAGCGGCGTGACCGCGCCATCTTCGGGCGAGACGTCCCACATCCCCGCACCGATGACCCACAGGCGCAGCATGTCGTTCTCGGTCCAGAAGAGGCGGACCGGTCCACCGTCGTCGGCGGCCTGCGCGTCGGGGAGTGGGTCCAGGGCCGCGGGGGCGGGTCGCGGATAGCTGATGCTCGCCAGCTCGGTCGTGTCGCCGCTGGCAAAGTCGATTGCGAGCACCGTCGAGACGTCGTTCGCACCGTCCTCCACCCATCGCACCGCGTAGACAGTGCTGGCGGTGTCCCCGAACGTGATCGTGGTGATGCTGCCGCCCAGGTTTCGCTTCTCGACGCCGGGCTCGATCGAGACCAGCACGTCGGCCAGCAGGCCCGCCCCGATGGTACCGTCGGGCGCCCAGGCAAAGCGCCGAACGTCGAGCGAGGCGTCCTGCGCGAGCACCTCGCCCGCATCGGTCGTGGTGAAGTCGTCGTGCATGAGGTAGATCGGTGCGAGGGCGGTGTTTCGACCCTGGTAGATCATCTCGAGTGCCCCGTACTCGGGGAGCACCATCGGCGTCGGCGACGCTTCCGGGACTTCGCCCGAGGCCGATGCCCTCGCCACGGGCGTCGTCGATGGCGCCGCAGCCGCACTCGGCGACGTGCTCGGCACCAGCGCTGCGGCGTTGCTCGCCGAGGGGCTGGCGCCGCCGAGCGACGGGTCGCCGGAGAAGATGAGTGCCAGCAGCACGATGACCATGCCGCCCAGCAGCAGGATGACGCCGATCAGCCACGGCACGGCCTGCTCGGCGGTCGAGGGCGTCTCCTCGGGCTCGGCCTCGGGGACGGTGGGCTGCGCTTCGGCCAGCGTGACCCGGATCGGCCCGACCCTCGGCTCCAGCTCACCGGGGCCGGTCCGCGGCTTCGATTGCGGCTGCGACCATCCGGGCGGGAGCACCTGGGTCGCGTCGGATGGGTCGTGCCATGCCGGCTCGCCACCCCAGAGCGGCTCCGGCGCGCGCTCGGGTTCCGGTTCCGGTTCGGGTTCGGGTGCGGGTTCGGGTGCGGGTTCGGGTGTCGTGGAGCGTTCGCGATCCGGCTCCCACCGCTGGTCCCGCCACGGAGACGCCTCGACGGCTGGCTCGGCCAGGTGCGCGGGCTCCGGGTCGGGCTCCGGGTCGGGCTCCGGGTCGGGCTCCGGGTCGGGCTCCGGCTC
>CAYYDA010000076.1:0-7815 GCA_964470495.1 uncultured Steroidobacteraceae bacterium
GCCATGTCGGCGATCATGAAGGCCACTCCCTGGAAGGAGCCGATGGGCCGATCGAACTGGCGGCGCTCCTTCGAATAGGCCGATGCGGCCTCGTAGGCCGCCTGCGCCAGGCCGAGCGCCATCGATGCGATTCCGATGCGGCCGCCGTCGAGGGTCTTGAGGAACAGCTTGTCCCCTTCGCCCTCGGCGCCGAGCATGTTCTCCGCCGGTACGCGGCAGTCGTCGAAGATGAGCTCGCCGGTGTTCGACGCGTGGAGGCCCATCTTCTCCTCCATGCGGCCGATGCTGAACCCCGGGGTGTCTGCCTCGACGATGAAGGCGCTGATCTTGCCGCTCCCCTTCTCGCGGTCGGTCACGGCAGTCACGATGTACGTGCCGGCAACGCCGGCATTCGTGATGAAGCGCTTGCCGCCGTTGATGATCCAGGAGTCCCCGTCGCGGTGCGCCCGCGTGCGAGTGCCGCGTGAGTCGCTGCCGGCCCCCGGCTCGGTCAACCCGTAGGCGCCGATGACCTCGCCGGAGGCCATCGGTCGCAGGAAGCGCTCCTTCTGGTCGCCGGTTCCGGCCAGCCAGATCGGGTTGCACCCGAGGCTGGTGTGCGCGCTGACGATGATCCCGACGCTGCCGCTGGCTCGCGACAGCTCCTCGACGGTGATGGCGTAGGCCAGCGAGTCGAGCCCCGTCCCGCCGATCTCCTCGGGGTACGGCACACCCAGCAGGCCGAGCGAGGCGGCCTCGCGGATGATCTCCATCGGGAACTCGCCCTTACGCTCGAGTTCGTCGGCGACCGGAGCGATCCGCCGCTCGGCGAAGTCGCGCACCGTGCGCCGGATCTCCTCGTGCTGGGGCGAGAGGGCAAAGTCCATCGGGTAGTGTGCTCCAATCTCCGGGCAATCGTGGAGCTCGGGGGTGCGGGGAGTCTAGCAAGCGAGCGACCCGGCCGGGTCACCCGGTCGGGTCGTGGTCGGTCGGTGAAGTCAGATCCTCAGCTGGCGCGTCGCCAGCGCTCGAGGTCTCGCCTGCTGCGCTGGTCGTCGGCGCGCTGGCGGTTGACGCGGCGGCGGCGCGTGGTGACGGGCCGCGGTCTGTGCCGCTTCTGGTGGTTGAGCTTGGCCATCGGTTGGCGGTCCTCCCCCCGGTACGGTGTTGGTGCCGTTTTGACGCGGCATGCGCGTTCAAAGTTGCATTGAGCCCGCAGGCTGCGTGCCATGGCCTAGACTCCGACTGCGATGGATCGACACGCCACCGACGTTCTGACCGATTGGTCCGCCCTGCGAGCCGGCATCCCGCCGGTCTGGGCGCGATACACCGATCTGGTCGTGGAGCGAGCCTCCGGATCGTGGCTCGAGACGACGGACGGCGCACGCTACCTCGACTACACGTGCGGCATCGGGGTCACCAACACCGGCCACGCGCATCCGCGGGTCGTGGCGGCCATTGCCGAGCAGGCGGCGCGCGGCATCCATCTCCAGCAGAACATCGTCTACCACCAGCCGGGGCTCGAGCTTCACCGCCGTCTCCCCGAGCGCTTCCCGAACGCACGGCCCGATACGGACTACGGGCTCTTCCTGTCCAACTCCGGCGCGGAGGCGATCGAGGCGGCCATGAAGCTGGCGAAGGTCGCCACCCGGCGGTCGTCGTTCGTATGCTTCCGCGGCGGCTTCCACGGCCGGACGCACGGCGCGCTGTCGCTGACCAGCTCCAACGTCAAGTACCGCGCTCATTTCGAGCCACTCGTCGGCGGCGTCCACTTCGTGCCGTTCCCATACCCGCTGCGCATGGGCGGCGCCGACGCGGCGCTCGCCGCGACGATGGCGGCAATCGAGGACCTGTTCGCCACGGTCGTGGCTCCCGACGACGTTGCGGCGTTCATGGTCGAGCCGATCCTCGGCGAGGGTGGCTACGTGATCCCGCCCGACGGCTTCCTGCCCGCGCTCCGCGAGGTGGCCAGTCGCCATGGCATCCTGCTCGCCGTCGACGAGGTGCAGTCCGGCTACGCCCGCACCGGGCGCTTCTTCGCAACCGAATGGACCGATGCGTCACCCGACATCGTGATCATGGCCAAGGGCATTGCGTCAGGGCTTCCGCTGTCCGGCCTGCTGGCGCCGCGCACATTGCTCGACCAGCTGGCTCCGGGCTCGCATGGGGGCACGTACGGCGGGAACGCCGTGGCCTGCGCCGCCGCCCTGGCCACGCTCGACGTGATCGACGACGAGCGGCTGACGGAGCGGGCGGAGCGGATCGGTGAGCAGATGCTGACGTCCCTGCGCGAGCGCGCGGCCGGCCACGCATCGGTGGCCGAGGTGCGTGGGCGCGGGCTGATGCTGGCAATCGAGTTCGCGGATGGCGACCGCCTGACCCCGCGACCCGACCTCGCCAAGGCTCTCATGGCGGCGGCCATGGCAAGAAACCTGCTGCTCTTGAGCTGCGGGACCCACGGACAGGCAGTCCGGATCATTCCCCCGCTCGTGACGACAGACGATGAGGTCGACCTCGCCCTGACGGCGATCGGCGACTCGCTGGCGGCCATCGGGGCCTGATGGAGGAGAGACAGGTGGCGCAGCAGATCTGGGTCGTAGATGACGAGCCCCTCATCCGCACCGCGGTGCTGGCGGTGCTGAGCGAGCTCGGCTACGACGCACGCGGCTTCGGCAACGCCGAGGAGCTGTACGTCGCCCTCGTCGAGGGCGACCGCTCGCCCGACCTGCTCGTCCTTGACCAGCGCCTGCCCGACGAGTTCGGCTCGACCATCCTCCACTCGCTGCGCGAGCGACCGCAGTACCGCGACATCCCGGTGCTCTTCCTGACGGCGATCGACGACGAGGAGGCTGACCGCCTGTCGGCCCTCGCCCCCGTCGTCCGCAAGCCGTTCGACTTCGCCGACTTCATCACCGCCGTCGAGACGCAGCTGGCTACCGCGCCGCAGGGCTGAGGGGCGACCGACCCGGCGCGGTGTGCCACCTACCAACCAGGATCGGCTCAGGCGAGGTCGTGCCCATGACCCGCGCCGCGCTGAGCGTGGATCCGAGCCCTGGTGACCCTCCTCGAGGGCAAGGAGCCTGCCTAAGCCGACCGTGGTTGGTGCGTGCCGTCCACCGGTCGGGACGTCGCGAAGGCGGCCAGCACGGAGATCGGGACGGGGACGAGGGGCGGCCGGGGGTGACCTGCGCCAGCGGGTATCCTCTCGTTCACCTCGACGAACGGAGCCGAGCTTCTCCACGGATGATCCGCACCACGCCCTTCCATGAACGATCCAGCGCGCTCAACGAGACCGGCCTGTGGCAGCACTGGTCGGGACACATGGTGGTGACCCGCTACCAGGCGTCGGACAAGTTCGAGTACTTCGCCGTCCGCAACAGCGCCGGCATCTTCGACACCTCGCCGCTGTACAAGTACCGCATCGCCGGCCGTGACGCCGAGCGCTTCCTGTCCGGCATGTTCGCGCGCGACATCCGGCGCTGTCCGCCCGGGAACGCCCAGTACACGACCTGGCTGGACGAGCGCGGCTTCGTCCTCGAGGACGGCGTGATCCAGCACCGCGCACCGGACGAGTACCTGCTGACCGCCGCCGAGCCGAACTACGCCTGGTTTGCCGACCGCGTCGGACGCCTGGCCGTCACGATCGAAGAGGTCAGCCTGGACATCGGCGCCCTGGCGGTGCAGGGGCCCCGCTCGCGCGAGCTGCTGACGCGGCTGGTTCCCTCGGCGAGCGAGCTGCCCTTCTTCGGGATCACGACGGGCACCATCGCCGGCCGGCCGGTGACCGTCAGCAGGACCGGCTACACCGGCGACCTCGGCTACGAGATCTGGGTCGACAGGCCGGACGCGACGACCGTCTGGGATGCGCTCTGGGATGCCGCCGACGGCTACGGGGTGCTGCCGTACGGGATGGGCGCGCTGTACATGCTGCGCATCGAGGCCGGCCTGCTGCTCCTGGGGGCGGACTTCGATTCCAGCCGGTTCGCGTTCAACGACGCGCATCGGTCCACGCCTCTCGAGCTCGGCTGGGCCTGGATGTTCAAGGGGCTGGAGGACGACGACCGGCCCTTCATCGGCCGCCGGGCGCTGGAGCGAGAGCGGGCCGAGAAGACGTCACGCTGGCGAATGGTGGGGCTGGTGGTCGATTGGGAGGACTACGAGCGGGCCTACAGCGAGGCGGGACTGATTCCCCCCAAGGACCATCGACCGATTCACGAGGACTGGATGGTCTACGACGCCGATCGGTCGCGGGTCGGCTACGCAACCAGCATCATGTACTCGCCGGTGCTGCAGCAGCACATCGCGCTCGCGCGGGTGCGACCCGACCTCGCCAAGCCCGGCAGTCGGGTCTTCCTGGAGTTCACCGTGGACCACCACTACGAGCAGGTGGCGGCGCACGTCGCGCGGCTGCCACTCTACAACCCGGAGCGCAAGACCGCCTGATGAGCCGATGAGCACGGACCGATACGACGCGATCGTGGTCGGCGGCGGCCACAACGGCCTGGTCAACGGTGCCTACCTGGCCAGGGCCGGGCTGAGGACGCTCGTCCTGGAGCGCCGCCACCTTGTCGGCGGCGCGGCCATCACCGAGGAGCTGCGGCCCGGCTTCCAGTTCACGACCTTCAGCTATGCCCTCTCGCTCCTGCGGCCGCAGATCATCCAGGAGCTGGAGCTGACCAAACACGGGTTCCTGCCGTTGCTCATGGCGACCCGCTTCGCGCCGGGCGAGGACGGCGAGTACCTGCTGTTCAACCGCGACCACGACGAGACCCTGCGCGAGATCGCCCGCCTCTCCTCCCATGACGCCGATGGCTACGAGCAGTACAGCCATGACCTCGATCGCGTCTGCCAGGCGATCAAGCCGTTGCTCGACACGGTCCCGCCGGACCTCTTCAGCGACGACCCGGAGGAGCTGGTCGCGCTGGCGGCCGTCGGCTCCCGGCTGCGCGGCCTCGACAAGCGCACGCTGCACAACGCCGTGCGGCTGCTCACCGGCAGCGCCGCCGACTTCCTCGACGACTACTTCGAATCGACGCTGCTCAAGGGCTACCTGGCGTCGTCATCGATCATCGGCTCGAAGGTGGGACCGCGCTCGCAGGGCTCAGGGCTCGTGTTGCTGTTCCATTCCCTGGGTGAGCACGACGGCGAGTTCGGCTCGTGGGCCTTCCACAAGGGCGGCAACGGCGGCTTCACCCAGGTCCTGGCACGAGCGGCCGAGTCGTTCGGCGCCGAGATCCGGCTCGAGGCCCCCGTGGAGCGCGTCCTGACGCGCGACGGCGAGGCGACCGGCGTCGCGCTGGCCGACGGGACCGAGATCGCTGCGGACGTGGTCGTCAGCGCGCTCGACCCGAGGCGCACCTTCCTCGAGCTGGTCGACCCACGCGAGCTGCCCGACGACCTGGTCGAGGACATCCGGCGCATGAAGTTCCAGGGCGTCAGCTCCAAGGTGAACTTCGCGCTCGACGGGCTGCCGGTGCACCCGGTGCTTGGCGCACGCCCGGACCTGTACCGCGGCTTCATGAACATCGGTCCGTCGATCGATTACCTGGAGCACGCCTTCGATGACGCGAAATACGGGTGGTACAGCGAGCACCCCTACATTGACTGCGCGATCCAGTCGACCATCGACCCGGACATGGCGCCGCCCGGCAAGCACGTCCTGTCCTGCTTCGTCCAGTACACCCCGTACGCGCTGCGCGCGAGCGACTGGGATGCCGAGCGCGAGCCGATGGCCGACCGCGTGCAGGCGACCATGGAGCGCTTCTTCCCTGGCTTCGGGGACCTCGTCCTGCACCGCGAGGTGCAGACCCCGCTCGACATCGAGCGCACCATCGGCCTGTCGGAGGGGAACATCTTCGCCGGAGAGTTCCTGGCGCCGCAGATGTTCTTCTTCCGCCCGGCGCCCGGCTGGTCCCAGTACCGGACTCCGATCGCCGGCTACTACCAGTGCGGCTCGGGCACCCACCCGGGCGGCTGCGTGATGGGAGCGCCAGGTCGCCTGGCGGCGCGCCAGATCCTCGGGGATCGGAGTCGCGCCCGCGGCGAGTGATCCACGCTCGGCGTCAGCAGTCGAGCTCGCTCATCGGAACGCCTCGGGAGCAAGGCGGCGGTAGCGCGAGCCGTACCACAGCAGCGGGGCGGCATCGCTGCGGTAGCCGGCGGCCACGATCTCGCCGAGGAAGATGGTGTGATCGCCGCCGTCGTGACGGGCGGTGAGTCGGCAGTCGAAGTAGGCCAGCGCCCCGTCCAGGATGGGCGAGCCCGTCTCGGCCTCGTGCCATTCCGCGCCGCAGAAGCCGGTGAGCTTCGCCGCCGTGGTCTTCTGCGCGAAGCACTCGGCGAGGTCCTGCTGGTCGTCGGCCAGAACGCTCGCCGCGAACGCGTGGCTGCCGACGATGGCGACGTGCGTCTCCGCCTTGCGTGCGATGCTGGCCATCAGGATGGGCGGATCGATGCTGATGGTGGCGATGGCATTGGCCGTCATCCCGGCCAGCAGCGGCCCGTGGCGCGCGGCAACGACCGTCACCCCGGTCGCGAAGTGGCCCATGAGCGCCCGAAGCCGGCTGCGCTCGGCATCGTCCATCGGCTCGCCTCAGGCAGCCGGGATGGTGGCGAGCCGGGTCAGCGCCAGGCAGGTCCGGTACAGGGCGTCGCCGTCGTCGGAGCCGAATCCCACCGTCCGGGGCCCCACGCGCTCCGTTCCGGGCAGCACGCAGGCGTAGTCGGCCATCGCAGGGATCCGAAAGTCGATCTCGCAACGCAGCCGGGCGTCCGGCTCGTAGCGGCGCATCTCGTCGATCCGCGCCAGTGCTCGTCCCATCCCCTCGCGAATCGCGTCTTGCGCGGCCTCCGGCGAGAGCGAGTCCGCGAGGTTCGTGCCAAGGCCCCGCTTGACGATCACGCGCTCGGCCCACGGCAGCAGCGCCTCCACTTCGCCGGCGAGGGCATCGTCACCGGCGACGAGGATCACCGGCACACCGTGGTGCCCGAGCCGGATGGCATTCAGGCCGGCCTCGTTGTGCGGCACCCCGTTGACCCGAATCTCGAGCACGGTGACCGACGAGTACGTGTGAGCGATCACGCCCGTCGGATGGCCCGCTCCGGCGTGATAGCCGATGAACGCCGCTCCGTCGAAGTCCCCATCGCCGGCAGCGCCGATGCCCTGGGTCATGCTGAACGGCTTATCGCCGATGACGAGCCGCGCGTCGCGGTGCAGGTCCTCGGCGCGCAGGTTGCGCATCTGCCAGTGGCTGTCGTTGACGACCACCTCGCGGGCGCCGTGCGCCAGCGCGCCCTCGACGGCAGCGTTCGTCTCGCCGGCCATGAGGCCGCGGCTACGGTCGTAGTCGGTGCGATCGAGGCCATTGGGGCCGAAGACGACCTGGTGCGGATGCGCGACGCCCGCCAGGCCTTCCATGTCAACGGAGACGTAGATCCGCATCGGCGCCGCGCTACCGATACCGCTCGAGCTTCTCGAGGATGCCGCCCGTCGTCGTCCAGTCGTTGGGGTTCGGTCGCTCACCGCGATGCAGGTGGAAGAGCGGAACCGAGTTCCAGCACGGCCCGTCGATGCGAGGCAGGTGCATCGAAATGTCGCCGCGGTCGAGCACCGCAACCAGCGTCACTCCCTGCTCGCCGCCGCGCGCCAGCGCGCGCTCCAGCGAATCGGCGAAGTCGGCGGTGCTGCCGAACTCCTGCCCGATGCGCATGGCGGCCAGTCCGGCGGTCGGAACCTCGATGCCGACGGGCTCATCACTCATCCGAAGAGCCTCGTGAGCCAGGTGAAGAAGACCGCCGAACCGATGAGAGCGAACACGAGGACGACAATGAGGAGCA
>CAYYDA010000077.1:0-7776 GCA_964470495.1 uncultured Steroidobacteraceae bacterium
CGATCCCCGTCGCCCAGCACGATGACGCGAGATGCGCCGTGGCCACCGAGCGAGGCGGCGCCGTCGGCGGCGCCCGGGCCATAGGCAAGCCCCACGGCAGAGCCGCCGGCCTGGGTTGCCAGCTCGGCCGCGCCGGTCGCCAGCTCGAGCGCAGAGCGGGCCGGCGCACCGCCCGCGAATTCGGCCAGGAACAGGATGTCGTTGCTCACGGTCTCAGATCAACTTTCGTGCTGCGAGCCAGTCGGCGATCTTCGCCGCCGCCTCGACCGCGGGGAGGTTCTCGATGCGCTCAGTCGGCGGCTTCGCCTCGGGTGCGCGCGCGTCCGTCACCTGCGTGAGGGCGGCGCCGGAGAGCTCATCGGCCGACAGCCCGACGTCGGCCAGCGACCACGTCTCGAGCGGCTTGCGCTTGGCGGCCATGATGCCCTTCAGGCTGGCGTAGCGCGGCTCCCCCACCTGGTCGGTGACGCTGGCGACGACCGGGAGCGGCGCGGCGATCCAGTCGGAGCCGGTGGCCGACAGGCGCCGGATGCGGGCCTCGCCCTCGGCGACCTTGAGCTCCGAACCGTAGGACAGGAGCGGCAGTTTGCGCATTGCGGCAACGGCGCCTGGCACGAGGGAGCCGCGCGCGTCGTCGGAGGCCATGCCCATCAGGGCCACGTCCGGCGCGAGCTTGTCGAGTGCCGCGGCGAGCACGTTCGCGGTGGCCCATTCGTCGGCGCCGGCGAGCGCCGGATCCGTCACCAGCACCGCCTCGTCGCCGCCCATGGCGAGCGCGCGGCGGAGGGCCTCGGCAGCCTGCTCGGGACCCATCGACAGGTACGTGACGGACTCGACCGACCCGTCGTCGACCAGGCGCAGGGCCTGCTCGATGGCGTACTCGTCGAGGGGATTGATGATGGCCTCGACGCCGGCGCGGTCGAGCCGCAGGTCATCGGTGTAGCGCTTGTCGGCCCCGGTGGCCGGGACTTGCTTGATGCAGACGACGATCTTCACGTCAGGTTCGTTCTCGCTCCTGTGGCTCAGCCTGCTTCGCGACGCCGGCCCGTTGAAGGAGCTGGCGCGCGACGATGAGGCGCTGGATCTGCTGGGTACCTTCGTAGAGCTGGGTGATCTTCGCGTCGCGCATCATGCGCTCAACGGGATAGTCCGTGATATAGCCGTAGCCGCCCAGCACCTGGACGGCATCCGTCGTGACCCGCATGGCGGTGTCGCCGGCCACGAGCTTGGCGCTCGAGGTCCAGTATGGAAGGTCCGGCGCGTTCGCATCCACCCGGGCGGCGGCCGCATAGGTGAGCTGGCGGGCCGCCTCGGTCTGCGATGCCATGTCGGCAAGCATCCACTGAATCCCCTGGAAGTCCACGACGCGCTCGCCGAACTGGTGCCGATCGGCCCCGTAGGCGACCGCCGCGTCGAGCGCCCCCTGCGCGATACCGACCGCCTGCGCGGCGATGCTCAGCCGCGACCGGTCCAGCGTCGCCATGGCGATCTTGAAGCCGTCGCCCTCGGCGCCGACCAGATTGACCTCGGGCACCCGCACGTCGTCGAAGGTCAGCTCAGCCGTTGGCGACCCTCGGATCCCCATCTTGTGCTCGACGCGCGGAGCTGCGAATCCCGGCGTATCGGCCTCCACGATGAAGGCGCTCATCCCCTTTCGGCCCCCGGCCGCCGGATCCGTCAGGGCGAAGACGGTGAGGATATTGGCCACCGATCCATGGGTGATGAAGCGCTTGCTGCCGTTGAGGACGTAGTCGGCCCCGTCGCGCGTGGCCCGCATCCGGTTCGACGCGACGTCACTCCCGGCCGCCGCCTCGGTCAGCGCGAACGCGATGAGCCACTCCCCGGAGGCGAGGCGCGGGAAGTATCGGTCCTTCTGGTCGTCGTTGCCGGCGATCATGATCGGCAGGGCGCCGAGCTTCTGGACGATCGGGATCAGGCTGGTCGTCGCGTCGGCGCGCGCGAGCTCCTCGACCAGGATCGATTGGGCGATCGTGTCGAGCGCGGTGCCGCCGTGCTCCTCGCCGAAACAGGTGCCGAGCAGGTCCTGCTTTGCCAGCAGATCCTTGAGGTCGTGGGGAAATTCGGCCGTCTCGTCGATCGCGGCGGCCCGGGGCGCGATCCGCTCCTCGGCGAGCTCGCGCACGACGGCGCGCAGCTCATCGTGGTCGGCGGTCGGCAGGTAGGTCACGCGGGCGCGACGTCTGAGCGGTCGACGATCGGAACGTCCCCGGTCAGCTGCATCTCGACACCTCCGGTGATCCTCGCCGCCAGGTTGTAGAGCAGGCAGAAGATGGCCGTCACGATCCAGCCGATCACGGCGTAGAGGAGTGGAATCAGGAGGAGGAAGAGCGGCGAGACGTCGACCCGGGTGCTCTGCCCGAACTGGTCGGTCACGGTCATCGGCCCTGCCACCGCCAGGATGACGATGAAGGGCAGGACGAAGAGGAGCGTCATGAGCAGGTACAGGAGGGCGAACACATTTGACGTGCGGATGACGCCGAAACGACGGATGCGGAACATGCGGCGCTCCCTCCTGAGGATGGGTCGGGGCGCCTCGTTCGCGGGCACCCCGCGAACAGTCTAGTGCCGCACACCTCGGCCGTGATGCTGGACGCGTGACGTCCCTGCGGCCGCGGATGCACCCTTCAGTCGTACGGGCCCTGGAGCTCCACCTGTCCCTCGTTGACGCGGACACGGTAGGAGACCTGGCGCGAGCCCGCGGGACCGTGAACGACCGACCCATCGGTGATACGGAAGGTGGAGAAATGCCACGGGCAGGTGATCGTCTCGCCCTCGAGCACGCCCTTTGAGAGCGGGCCACCGGCATGCGAGCAGGTGTCCTTCAGCGCGTGCACGACGTCGCCCCGGCGGACCAGCATGACCGCGGTCGTGCCGAAGTCCACCTTCGTCGGCGTGCCTTCGGGCAGGGCGGCGACGGCCATGACCGGCGTGAACTCCTCTGCCCGCCTGCCTCTCGAAAAGGCGTTGTGGTTGACCATGTAGCCGTATTTGAAGACGACGTGGCCACCGATGTATGACCCGATGCTGATGAGCAGATACGAGATCAGCAGCACCCAGAATCCGGTGTCGTGCGCGCCACCGAGGCGGATCGAGAGCGAGAATGCGAACCCGGCGTTGCCGATGAAGTTGATCAGCCCGTGGGTGATCGTCACGTCACGCTCGGCACTGTTGGGCGCCGTGTCCTTGAAGTCGGTGAGCCCGGTGACGATGGCTCCGACTCCGGAGATCCACGCGAGCGCGAGAACCCAGGTCGACGCGGTCTCGAGCCCGTCCACACCGAAGAAGATGCGCAGGACGTCGAGAAGCAGGACTCCGGTCGATGCCCCGATCACGACATCGACCAGGACGGCGTGGAGCGAGTGGCCCAGCCACGAGCCGTTCAGGAAGTCCTGCAGCACCTTGCCCGGCCCGCCGAGGACCCCGAAGATCGCGTCCATCACCCTGGCTGTGCCGTTGCCGAAGCCGCGGAACGTGCGACCCGTCCGTTCGAGCATCCTGCCTTCTCCTTCAGGTTCTCTCCGTCATTCGTCCGCGGTTGCATCCAGCATGCAGCGGCGCCGCCTGGACCTGGTTTCCGTCAGGCGGTGAGCTCGGCGGCGAACTCCCGGAAGACGGCGACATAGCGATCGATCTCCGCCTCGGTGTGCTGGACGGACAGGGTCCATTGGTCGTCCGGCCCCGGTGGCAGCAGGATGCCGCGGTTGGCGAGATAGAAGAAGCTCGCGCCCCACAGGTCCTCATCGAGGCCGATGAGGTCGCGGTAGTTCGTCACGCGCTGCGGTGTGAACATCACGCAGCCCTTCGGGCCGACGTTGACGGCGTAGCCGGGAAGCTCGTACTCGTCGAGGACAGCCTGGCTGCCCTCGGTGAGGCGATCGGCCATGGCGTGGAGGCGCGGGTAGGCGTCCTTTGTCAGGATCTGCTTGAGTGTGACGAGGCCCGCGGCCATCGAGAGCGGGTTGCCGTTGAACGTGCCAAGGTGCGCGACCCGCGTCGAGCCGCCCGGGATGGTGGATCGGTTGATCCCGGTCCCGGCGGTGTCGTCGCCGAAGGCCGGCGTGCCCTCGAGCGTCTCGATCGCCGCCATCACCTCGCGCCGACCGCCGAACGCACCGATCGGGATCCCGCCGCCGATGCTCTTTGCCAGGCAGAACAGGTCAGCCTTCACCCCGAAGTACTCGTACGCGCCGCCCCAGGCCAGGACGACGCCGGTCTTGACCTCGTCGAAGATGAGGACGGCGCCGTGCTCGGTGGCCAGCTCGCGCAGAGTCTCGAGGTAGCCGGGCTTCGGGGGGACGACGCCGATGTTGAACTGCACCGGCTCGACGAGGATGGCAGCGATCTCTCCGCCGTGAGCCTCGAGGATGGAGGCCAGCATCTGCGGCTCGTTGAACGGTGCGATCACCGTCTCAGCGATGCGCGACCGGGGAATGCCGGCGCTGGCAGGCACGGTCGTCGGCGACTCGGTCGGTCCCATCAGGTCACGCGGTGGCTGGATGCTCACGAGCACGTCGTCGTGATGCCCGTGGTAGCCGCCCTCGAACTTGATGATCTTTTCGCGGCCGGTATAGCCGCGCGCGACCCGGATGGCGTCCATAGTCGCCTCTGTGCCGGAGTTGCTGAAGCGCACCAGGTCGGCGCCGAAGCGCGCCTTGATCTCCTCCGCCAGCTCCACCCCGTCCTCGACCGGGAACGTGTAGCACGTGCCGTTGGCGACCCTGCGCTGCAGGGCCTCAGCCAGGAGCGGGTGCGAGTGACCCGCGGCCAGCACGCCGAACGCCATGTCGAAGTCGATGTACTCGTTGCCGTCGGCGTCCCAGATGCGGCTGCCACGGGCATCGGTCATGAACAGCGGGTACGGGTCATATGCCTGGAACGAGCTGGCCACGCCGAGTGGCAGCGACTGCCGCGCGCGCTCGAATAGGACCTCGCTCTTGGGCGTTCGATCCCGGTAGGCCTGCTCCTCACGCGCCGCGATCTCGGCGACGCGGGCTCGGTCCACCTGCTGCCCGATGACCGTCACGTTCGACCTCCTAGCGGGCGCCCCATTGGTAGCTCTCCTTCACGAACCGCAGCTCCACGAGCGTCTCGGTCGAACGGATCCCTTCGATGTTGGCGAGGCTATCGGTGAGGACCCGGAGCAGGTGGTCGTTGTCCTCGCACACGACCTCGCACACGAGGTCGTAGCGCCCGGCCGTCACCACCAGGTAGGTCACCTCGTCGAGCGCCGCGATCTGCCCCGCGATCTCCTCGAGCCTCGCGGCATCGACCTTGAAGCCGATGAGGGCCGGCTGCTGAAAGCCCATCGCCAACGGGTCGGTGACGCCCACGATCTGCACCACGCCTCGGCTGATCAGCCGCTCCGCACGCTGGCGGACCGTTGCCTCCGGCACCTTCAGCTCTCGCCCGATCTGCGCGTAGGGCCGTCGCCCTTCGAGCTGGAGGCACTTGATGATCGCCTTGTCCAGGTCATCGAGCACGGGCCGCCGTCCGGTCTGCTGAATCGTGCGTACCGCCATGCGCTGGAGGGTAGCGACGGCCGCCTCTGCGGTCAAGATTCCGCAACGAAAGAGGACTCGTGTTGCGGATTCCGCATCATCCCGCGGATTCCGTGAGGTCAGTGCTCCTCGCAGCTAGCGCAACCTGACGAAGCAGAGCGAGTCGGTGAGAGCTCCTGCCGTATCCCTGCGATTGCGGCTGAGGCGCGCCTCGAACGTGAAGCCCGCCCGCGTCGCCACGGCCGCGCTACGTTCGTTCCGAGCGTCGCACCAGATCTCGACCCGCTCGGCGTGGAGATCCGCGAACGCGAAGTCGGCGATCCGGCGCGCCGCCTCGGTCGCGAAGCCGCGACCGGCCGCGGTCGTGCGCAGCCAGTAGCCGATCTCGAAGCGCGGCACCGTCCAGTCGATGCGGTGCAGGCCGCTCGAACCGACCAGAGCGCCGCCGTCGAGCTGGTAGACATGCAGCCGCAGGTCGCGTCGAGCCAGGAAGTCCGCGCGGGCCTGGCGCACGTTGGCCTCGACTTCGTCGACCGTCTGCTCGAGATGCGCCCACGGCATCCACGGTCGCAGCTCGTCCAGCGACTCGGTGATCGCGGCGTGCACCTCGGCGCCGTCCCCAGGAAGTGGCGTCCGGATGAGGAGGCGCTCCGACTCGAACCGGTCGGGGAAGTCCTGGAGGATCGGGAAGCTCATGCGTCGGCCGTCGGCTCGGGAGCGGCCGCCACGTCGCGCTGCCAGGCGCCGGTGGCGTCGGCGAGGAGCTCGGCGACGTCGCGGACGGCGACATCGGTTCGGTCGAGGTCGGTGGTTCCGTCGCGCAGCATGATCAGGCAGAAGGGACATGCGGTGGCGATCGCGTCGGGCGACTTCTCGAGCGCCTGCTCGACACGCTTGTGGTTGATCCGCGTGCCCTCCCGCTCCTCCATCCACATGCGCGCCCCGCCGGCGCCGCAGCACATGCCCTTTCGGTGATGGAGGTCCATCTCCACGATCGACTGACCCGGAACGGACTCGACCACGCGGCGGCCCTCGTCGTAGACCTGGTTGTATCGGCCCAGGTAGCAGGCGTCGTGATAGGCGACAACGGCCTCGTTATGCTCGGTCGGTACCAGCCGACCGTCGGCCACCAGGCGGTCGAGCAGCTGGGTGTGGTGGATCACCTGCACGCCGGTGAGGCCGAACTGCGGGTACTCGTTGCCGATGGTGTTGAAGCAGTGCGGGCAGGTGGCCACGATGGTCGAGATGCCGTGCTCGGCGTGCGCGGCCGACAGGGTCGCAACATTCTCCTCGGCCAGCATTTGATAGAGGTATTCGTTGCCTGCGCGGCGGGCCGGATCGCCGGTGCAGGTCTCGCCGGATCCCAGCACGGCGAACGGCACCTCGGCCTGCTTCAGCAGCTGGGCCATCGCGCGCACGACCTTGCGGTTGCGGTCGTCGAACGCGCCGGCGCAGCCGACCCAGAACAGCACGGTGCCCTCGAGCTCGCCGGACGGGGTGGTGGAGTGGATCGTGCGCCACGGCCGGTCGTCGGATCGGTCGAGGGATCGAGCGCCCACGGTCTGGCCGAGGACCGCGACGTCGAGGCCCTTCGCCCAGTCGAGGCGCGCCGATTTCGGCTGGCCCCACGGGTTGCCGGCGTTCTCCATGTTGCGGAAGGCTGCGTTCAGCTCCTTCGGGAAGCGGCTCTCCTCGAGCACCGCGTTGCGGCGGATCTCGACGATGGTGTCCACATGCTCGATCAGCACCGGGCAGCCCTCGACGCACCAGCCACAGGTGGTGCATTGCCAGACCGCCTCCTCCGGGATGGCGTTGTCCATGAGCGGCAGGCTCAGTGCCTCCTCGGCCCGCGCTTTCGCCAGGCCCAGGGCGTCCTCCGAGGCCGCTGCTCCCCCATTCGCGCCACCCTTCCACGCCCTCTGCGCGGATGCGGCCGCCGCCAGCGCCGTCTCCGCCGCCGCGATCTGGTCTCTGAGACCTTCCATGAGGTGCTTCGGTGAGAGCGTCTTGCCGGTCATCGAGGCCGGGCAGAACTCCATGCAGCGACCGCACTCGGTGCAGGCGAGGCCATCGGCCAGGTGCCGCCAGGTCAGGTCCTTGAGGCCCTTGGCGCCGAAGACGGGGAGCTCCTCCCCTTCCTCCGGCTCCGCCTCGAGGTCCATCTTGCGCAGCGCGCCGCGCGGCTCGAGGTTGCGGAAGTACACGTTCGGCTCGCTGCTGATGATGTGGAGGTGCTTGCTGTACGGCAGGTACGCGC
>CAYYDA010000078.1:0-1911 GCA_964470495.1 uncultured Steroidobacteraceae bacterium
GCAGGAACTCGTCGGGGCCATACCGCGCGACGTGGATGGGTTCCGCCTCCGCGGCAAGGAGCGCCGCGACACGCACCAGCACCTCGTCGCCCGCCTTGTGGCCATGGGTGTCGTTGAAGAGCCGGAAGTTGTCGATGTCGACGAGCGCGACGCCGATCGAGCCGCCCGCAGCTCGCGCGGCCTCGACCTCCTCCGCCAGCAGGGCGACGACCGCGCCGTGGTTGAGCATCCCGGTGAGCGCGTCCCGGCGCGTCGCCTCGATGAGCTGGCCATGCTGCCGGGTCAGGCGCGCCTGGGCGGATCGGAAGAGGAGGAAGAGCATCCCGCTGAGCAGGATGCCGGCCGCCAGCGTCACCAGCATGATGTCGCGCCGGGTGGCGTCCAGGCTCGACAGGATGGGGGTAGCATTTCGCCACAGGCCGATGATCGCCAGCGGCTCTCCCGCGTCGCCGACGATCGGCAGGTACTCCTGCACGACGCTGGCTGCGCCGAGCACACCGCCGACGGCTTCGATGGCCCCGGGGTCCTCCACGAGCGTCGCGCTCGCCTCCCCGCTCAGGGCGTCCGTGGCACCGACTGAACGTGCGGCCTGTTTTCCGACTGCCGTCACGCTGTCGCTTGCGAGGACGCGGCCATCGGCGTCCCGGATCTCGATGCGCAGGATGCCGCCCTCCCCGACCAGCGCTCTCAGCTGGCCGTTCAGGGTCGCCGCGCGCGCGGGCGTCGGGCCGTCATCGTCGATGTCGCCGGCGCGCAGCTTGTCGTTCACGAAGAACTCGACCAGCGCGGCATCGCCGGCAACGACGCTGTTCAGCCGTGCCGTCGACAGGTGGGTCGATACGAGCGCGGCAAGAGCGCTCGCCGTCACGCCCACCAGCACGAGGAGGACGCCGAACACGAGCGCGAGCAGCATGGGGCGGCGGGATGGCCTGCCTTCCGACTGTGCGATCCGCATGGTCGGTGGACCATACGCACGCGGGTCCCGAGCTTCGATAGGACAAACGGCGCCCGCGTCAGGGGGAGCACGCACGCAACGGGCGTCGCCACGGTTCCGACCGGTCTCTGGCCATGACCCACGGGGTACTTCCGTGCGCCCTCTGACATCTGCGAGTCGCCTGGGCGCGCCTCCCTGACCGCGGGAGCTACGCCGCCGGGCGTCGCTCGCGATACGCAGCCATCAGCCGGTCTCGGTCCGCCACGGGCAGGTAGCGGAGCGCCTCGCGGATGGTCACGCCGCTGGCCCGCTGCGTCCGCGGTGCCAACCAGGCGACCACCTCGTCCGGCCGTCGCTTGCCGGCCTCGCGCAGCACCCAGCCGGTTGCCTTGCGGATGAAGAACTCCTTCTCCTCGAGCATCGGCTCGGCGCGACGGAGGAACCGATCGAGCGGCGCCCCGTCGCGGATCGGCCGCAGCTCCGCCAGGAGTGCGGCTCTGCGGACCCAGAAGTCGTCGTCGGTGGCCCATCGGTCCATGACCGGGCTCACCTCGTCGGGCACACGCCCAACAAGGTGGCCCAGGACGTCGCCGGCCAGGAGGTCGACCAGCGCCCAGGTCCTCGACAGGCGCACGAGGCGCTGGACGAGCGGCAGGTCCGCCACGCTCAGCAAGCCGGCGAACCGGTCCAGGAACAGGACCGCGGCAATCCGGCGCTCATGGATCGGCGTTGACCACAGCTCGTCGACCACCGTCACGAGCTCGTCATGTGTCAGGTCTCGCTGCCCGCGGACGGTCTCGTGGACCGCTGCCCGGATCTGCCCCATCGTCGCGCCCAGGAATTCGAGGTCGCTCTTGAGGTAGCGCTTCTCGTGCTCGGCTCGCCCCGGCGTGGCGCCCTCGCGAAGGCGTTCCTCGAGAAGATCGGCGATGGAGGCCATCGGGCACATCCTAACCAGGCGGTGGGCCGTCCCGATT
>CAYYDA010000078.1:2011-7654 GCA_964470495.1 uncultured Steroidobacteraceae bacterium
GCACACCTCATGTGAATCCGTACCGTTCGCGGCCGCAGCCAGGGAACCGCGCGATCGGCGTACGCCGCGGCCCTTCGCTAGACTTCAGCCATGGCCCTCGATGCTCCGCGCCCGGACTACAGCTCGCTCGGCGAGCTCAGCGTCGTCTCGAACCCGACCGGCGGCCATGCCGGCCCGTCCGAGGTGATGTATCCCGGCGGCCCGCAGGTCGATGGCGGCATTCTCGCCCCGGGCGACCCAATGCCGGAGAACGCCGGTCCAGGCGGACGGCGGCCGGAGTGGCTGAAGGTCCGCATCGGCGCTGGGAGCACATACGCCGACACGAAGCGCGTCCTGCGCGCCGAGTCGCTCAACACGGTCTGCGAGGAGGCCCGCTGTCCGAACATCGGCGAGTGCTGGGCGCTCGGCACGGCAACGTTCATGATCCTGGGGAGCGTGTGCACGCGGAACTGTGGCTTCTGCGCCATCGACACCGGGCGCCCGCCGATCACCGACTACGACGAGCCCCGGCGCGTCGCGGAGGCCACGCATCAGATGGGCCTCAAGCATGTCGTCGTGACGATGGTCGCACGCGACGACCTGCCCGATGGCGGCGCGGAAATGGTGGCCGAGACGATCCGACAGATCAGGCGCGAGAACCCCGGCACCAGCATCGAGGTCCTGATCAGCGACCTGAACGGCCGCCCAGCGGACATCCGGACGGTCGTCGAGGCGCAGCCCGACATCCTCAACCACAACGTCGAGACGGTGCCGCGCCTCCAGAAGCCGGTTCGGCGCCGGGCCCGCTGGGATCGGTCCGTCTCGGTCCTGACCCATGGTCGGAGGGTCGCCGACGAGATCGGCTTCGACAGCATGGTGACGAAGACCGGCATGATGCTCGGGCTGGGCGAGAGCTGGGACGAGGTGGTCGAGGCCATGCGCATGCTGCGCGACGCCGGTGTCGACGTCCTCACCATCGGCCAGTACCTCCGGCCAAGCCAGAAGCACCTGCCGCTGGTGAAGTACTACACGCCGGCCGAGTTCATCACCCTGAAGCGGATCGGCCTCGAGCTGGGCTTCAAGCACGTGCAGTCCGGGCCGCTGGTGCGCTCGAGCTACCACGCCGCCGAGCAGGTCCCCGGTCGCGAGACTGCTGCCGCCGTCTGAGTGGCGCGGGATGACCGTTCCTTCCGGCAGATTCAGATGAGCGCCGATCCACGCTTCCGCGACATCAGCGTCGCACCAGAGGCCACAGCGCCGATGCGGCCAATGCGCCCCGACCCGAGCGCGCCGTACCGACCGACGAGCGACGAACACCCGCTCCTCGCTGCGCACGGCGGCCTCCTCACGGTCGAGCAGCTCGGCACGGTCGCCTACCGCCCGACCTGGGAGCTGCAGGACGAGCTCGCCGACCAGCGACGTGGCCGCAGGACCGGCGACCGCCTGCTCGTCCTCGAGCACTTCCCGGTCTACACGATCGGTCGCGGCGGAGATGAGGCCAACCTGCTGGCAACGCCCGAGCGCCTGAAGGAGATCGGCGCCGAGCTGATCCGGATCGATCGCGGCGGCGACATCACCTTCCACGGGCCTGGCCAGATCGTGGCCTATCCGATCGTGGAGCTCCGCGACCCGCTCGACCTGCGCCGATACGTGCGAACGCTGGAAGCGGCCGTCATCGCCACCGCCGCCACCTTCGGCGTCGAGTCCGCACGGCTGCTGGGCCACCCCGGCATCTGGGTCGATGGTGAGCGAAAACTGGCTGCCATCGGCGTCCGGGTGAAGCGCGGCGTGACCACCCACGGCCTGGCGCTCAACGTGAACACGGACCTGCGCTGGTTCGAGGAGATGATCCCGTGCGGCATCCCGGACAAAGGCGTCACCTCGCTGGCCCGCGAGCTCGGAACGCCAATGGCGATGGACGCCGTCGCGGACGAGCTGGTGCGCGAGCTAGCCGCCCACCTGGGGCTGCGGGTGGCGGAGGGCGCCGCGGGCGTCATCGGTCCCGCGGGCGGTCGCGAGCAGTAGCTCTCAGCCGGCAGAGGTCCGGTAGCTCATCCGCCCGGCACCGCCTGTCTCGCCTCCGCCGCCCGTCGCTGGCTCCAGAGCTGGACGCCAATGAAGACGATCGCGACAAGGAAGATGATCGTGCCGAGGACGTTCACCTCGGGTGGGATGCCGACGCGGCTGGCGCCGAAGACCCAGAGCGGGAAGGTCACCGTGCGGCCGGCATTGAAGAGCGTGATGACGTAGTCGTCGATCGAGAGGGCGAATGCCAGCAGTGCGGCCGCCAGGATGCCGGGGAAGATGAGCGGGAAGGTGACGCGCCAGAAGGTGGTGCGCTCGTTGGCGTAGAGGTCCATGCCGGCCTCCTCCAGCGAGCGGTTGAACCCGACGAGCCTGGCGCGAACCGTGACCACGACGTAGCTGATGTTGAACATGACGTGGGCAATGAGGATGGTGAGGAACCCACGCGGCGTCCCGATCGAGATCCACAGGGTCAGGAGCGACGCTCCAAGGATGATCTCGGGCGCCGTCATCGGGATGAAGATCAGCAGGTTGAGCGCGCTACGGCCACGAAAGTCGTATCGCGCCAGGGCCATCGCGATCAACGTGCCGAAGGCCGTCGCGAGGATCGTCGAGATCGTCGCCACCGCCAGGCTGGTGACCATCGGCCCCGTGATCTGTGGACGGCTCCAGATGTCGACGTAGTTCTCGAAGGTGAACCCCTGCCACGTGATGTTCTGGCGCCCGGCAGGATCGTTGAAGCTGAACACGATCATCACCGCGATCGGCGCGAAGAGGAAGATCACGACCAGGGCGGTGAACCCCAGCAGGGCGAGTCGGGAGCCGCGCGGATCGCCCATCAGGTCGTGAGCCGATCGGTGCCGACAGCACGGCTGTACGCCGCCACGAGGACGGTGACGCCGATGACGAGGACGAACGAGAGTG
Organism: uncultured Steroidobacteraceae bacterium; assembly: GCA_964470495.1. GTDB lineage: Bacteria > Chloroflexota > Limnocylindria > QHBO01 > QHBO01 > JACDBZ01. The sequence goes on from CAYYDA010000078.1 coordinate 4,940, forward strand.
CCGCCGCGGCCGGGTAGTCGTTGGCGTTGATGTACTTGAACTGAATGACGTTCCCGATCATCTGCACCTCCGGATTCCCGGAGCCGATGACCTCGGCGTTGATGAAGTCACCGATCGCCGGGATGAAGGTGAGCAGCGACCCCGCCACGACGCCCGGCAGAGAGAGCGTGAAGGTGACGCGCCAGAACGCCTGCCAGCGGCTGGCGTAGAGGTCGGTCGCCGCCTCGATGAGCCGACGGTCGACCTTCTCGAGCGCGACGTACAGCGGCAGGATCATGAAGGGTAGGAAGTTGTACGTCAGCCCGAAGATCACCGACGCCGGAGTGGCGAGGAAATGGAAGGACTGCTCCAGCAGCCCGGCATCCTTCAGAGTCCCGAACACGAGCCCGTTGTCCGACAGCAACATCCGCCAGTTCAGGGTGCGGATCACGAAGCTGACGAAGAAGGGCAGGATGACGACGAAGAGGAGGGCGTTCTTGAGCCGCCCACCGTGGAACGCGATCGTGTAAGCCATCGGATAGCCGATCAGCATCGTCAGCGCCGTGGTCAGCACGGCATACAGCGCCGAGCGGGCGAAGAGGTCCCAGAACTCGGCTATGACCTGCGGGTAGATCGCGAAGTTCCAGGTCAGCTGGAAGCCGGTGTCGAGCGAGCCCGTCTGCAGCGAGACGCTGAGCATGATCGCCATCGGGATGGCGAAGAAGACGAGCAGCCACAGCCCGCCCGGCAGCAGGAGGAGGTACGGGGTCAGCCGGCTACGGCCCATCAGGGACGGGGGCCGCGCGCAGTCAGCTGCTCACCTCGAGCCAGCGGTCGTTCCACTCCGCCTCCTCATCCTCGGTGAGCTCCTTGTCGGTGAACGTGTTGGCGAGCTGGTCCTCGGTCGGCACGACGGTGGGGGCCACGGTCTCGTAGTAGTCCGCGCTTTCCGTATCGCCGTCGGCCCGGTACGACTCGACGTCGGCCAGGATCTGCTCCTGGACCCCGTTCACTCCTGTGAAGTAGCCGATGTACTCCGAGATCAGCGTCGCTGCCGGCACGCCGTAGTAGTAGTTCAGGAGCTGGTGCGCCCCGTCGATGCGGGCCGTGCGCTTCGGGATGGCGAAGTTGTCGTTCCAGCGCATCGCGCCATCCTGCGGGATGACGAACTGGACCTTGTCGTTGTCATTCAGCTGCATCTGTGTGATGTCGCCCGACCACGCGACCGAGATGGCGAGGTCGCCGGCGGCCAGCGCGTCGTAGTACTCGTTGCCGTAGTAGCCGCGGAACTGATTCCGCTCGTTGGCCCCCAGCAGCTTGTCGCGGGCCGCCGTGACGTCGTCGACCGTCGCGTTCGCCGGCTCGACACCCAGTGACAGGAGCGTGAGGCCGAACATGTCGCGCATGTCGCTGAAGGCGCCGGCCACGCCGGCGAAGGCCGGGTCGAGCAGGTCGTCGAAGGTCGTGATCTCGCGCCCGGTGAGCTCCGGGTCGTAGGCGATGCCGGTGATGCCGCCCTGCCACCACAGGCTGTAGCGGTTGTCGGGGTCGAACCACAGGCCCTTGGCGTAGTCCGCCGCGTTCGCGGTCCAGTTCGGCAACTGGCTGTGGTCGAGCTCTTCGAGCAGGTCCAGGCGCGCCAGGCGTTCGACCACCCAGCCGCCGGGGGTGATGACGTCCCACCCGGTCGGGTTGCCGGCCTGGAGGTCGGGCAGGATCGTGCCCATGAAATCGGCGTTGTCCTGGATCGCCTCGGTGTAGTTGACCTCGATTCCGGACTCTTCGGTGAAGGCGACGAGGCTCGGGTAGTTGCCGTCGTCATCGATGTCGATGTAGAGCGGCCAATTCGCCCACTCGAGCGGCCCGGACGCGTCGGATGCGGACGCCGACCCAGTCGGCGACGCGCCGGGACGGATGCCGCAGGCGGCGAGGATGGATTGAATCGAGAGGGCCGACCCCGCCACGAGGGCGCCACGCCCGGTGTTGCGCAGGAAGCTGCGTCGCGTCATCCGGCCGCTGGGGCGGAAGGCACGGGCAATGGCACGTTCGATCTGGGTCTCGTCACTCATCGGTCTGGGACTCCTCCAACTCCGGGTCTGCCGAGGGCAACGGTCCGACAGCGGGACCGATGACGAAAGTGTGCTGCGGCTTCCAGGTAAGGCGAACCCGCTGGCCGTTGGCCAGGACCCCCGCGGCACCGCTGGTCTCGAGGTTCTGGGCGTATACGGTCAGCTTGTGGCCGTCCTTCGTCTCGACGATGTACTGGGTGCTGACACCGGAGTACGACGCGTCAAGCACCGTGCCTTCGATCGCGTTCGTCTCGCCGTCGCTGGCGTCCGCATCGTCACCGATGGCCAGAACGCGAAGCTTCTCGGGCCGCACCCCAAGTCGCACCTTGGTGTCGCCGTCGAGGGCCGAGGTGGGGGCGCGCAGCACGGTGCCATCCGCGGTTCGCAGATCCGCCAACCGATCTCCGCGGCTGACGACCTCGGCCTCGAGCAGGTTGCTGACGCCCAGGAAGCCGGCCACGAAGTCAGTCCGCGGCCGCTCGTACAGCTCCTCTGGGGCGCCGAGCTGCTCGACCCGGCCGTGGCGCATGACGGCTATGCGATCGGACATCGTCATCGCCTCCTCCTGGTCGTGGGTGACGAAGATGAACGTGATGCCGATCTCGCTCTGGATCCGCTTCAGCTCGACCTGCATCTGCTTGCGCAGCTTCAGGTCCAGTGCGCCGAG
>CAYYDA010000079.1:0-3618 GCA_964470495.1 uncultured Steroidobacteraceae bacterium
GGCTCGTACATCGGCGACAGGCGGATCGTCTTGGCGTAGCAGCCGCCCTCGAAGTTGAAGAGGCCGTCGGCGCACCAGCCGTGCTCGTCGTCGCCGATGAGGCTCCGCTCCGGATCGGCGGAGAGCGTCGTCTTGCCGGTCCCCGACAGCCCGAAGAAGAGCGCAGGGTCGCCGGCCTTGCCGACGTTGACCGATGAGTGCATCGGCAGGGCGTGCTCATCGGGTAGGAGGAAGTTCATGACCGTAAAGGCCGACTTCTTGATCTCGCCCGCGTACTCGGTTCCGACGATGATGATCTCCATCCGCTCGAGATGGACCAGGATCGCCGTCTCGCTGCGGACGCCCTCGGTGGCCGGATCCGCCTTGAACGATGGGATGTCGATGATCGTGAAGTTGGGTGCGAACCCGGCGAGATCCTCCGGGGGCGGACGGCGGAATAGGTTGCGGGCAAAGATGCCGGCCCAGGCGGTCTCGGTCGTGACGCGCAACGACCGCCGGTGTTCGGGATGGGCGCCGATGTAGAGGTCCTGGCTGTAGACGGGCCGATCGGCGACGTAGGCCATCAGCCGCGACCGGAGCCGGTCGTAATGCGCCTCGGAGAGCGGCTGGTTGATCGGTCCCCACCAGACCTTGTCCCGCGTCGACGGCTCACGCACGACGAACTTGTCCTTTGGGGAGCGTCCGGTGTGCTTGCCGGTCCGAACGACCAGCGAGCCATGGGCGGAGATGATTCCCTCGCCATTGCGGATGGCGTGCTCGTAGAGCTCGGCGGTGGAAAGGTTGCGATAGGTCGCGTCGAGGTTCTGGGCGCCGGCACCGACCTGGGTTGTCGCCACGGTCTTCTCCTTCGCGTCCGGCCCGCGCCCATCGGCGTCGGGGTCGGCGATACGAGTCGACCGGCCGCGCGTCCTCGAATGGCGAACGACCACTCGAGAGTCGGCTTCCGCGGTCTCTTCAGCTTCCCGGCCAGTCGCTACCTTGCGCCCGGCGATTTCGAACATTCTAGTCCGGGGGCCATTGCGTCGCGCGCGATAATGGAAGTCGAGCAACCGACTCCGCATAGTCCAAGCCGTCTTGACTCTCATTTCTAACGTAGACTGATCGGTCTAGGCATGTACAATGCTGTAACCTACGGGACACGCCACGGGGGACGATGTCGTGACTGAAGTCACACCGATCCCACAGGAAGCCGAGGCACGCCGAGCCCTCGTGCTCCACGATCGCCCATTGGTGGTCGACCTGATCGAGCTGACGCTGAATCACGGCCTTTTCGTGGTTCGCGCGGCGGGCAGCCTGGCTGAGGCAAACCAGATCGTGGCCGACTGGACTCCGCACCTTGCCGTGATCGACATGGATCACGATGACAGCAGCGACCTGCTGGTGCGGCTGGGAGCCTCGCATACGTTGAAGCGAAGCGAAACACCGATCCTCGGCCTCACCCGGCGCGGCGACCTGAAGACCAAGCTCAGGGCATTCGATCTCGGCGTGGACGACATCCTGACGATGCCATTCTCGCCCGAGGAGCTGCTCGCGCGGTCGATCGTCATCACCCGTCGTGCCTGGGGAAGCCACGGCCCGATCGTTCCCACCATCAGGTTGGGCGAGATGGAGATCGACATCGTCAACCGTCAGGTCCGCGCGGGCGGTTCGATCGTGCACCTGAGCGGCATCGAGCAGAGCCTGCTGTACCTGCTGGCAAGCCGCAACGGACGCGTCGTTTCGAGGGAGGAGATCCTCGACGCCGTCTGGGGCACGGACTTCGTCGCCGAGAGCAACCTCGTCGATCGCCACATCAGGAGCCTGCGCATCAAGCTGCAGAACGACTACCGCCATCCGCGCTTCATCGCGACGGTCCCCGGACAGGGCTATCAGTTCATTCCGACGTTCTCGAACCGGGGCTGGGATGGCGCGATAGATGCCAGCACACCGTCCGCTGAGGCGTCGCTGAGCGGACGGTAGCGGGGTCGGCAACAAGCCGGGTATCCCGCGTGGTCAACCATTACGAAACCGTAATGACGGGTCTGTATGGCATCAGCAAAGTACGGCCACTGGAAGCCGCAACTTTGGTGCATGGATGCAACCGCACGCAGCCGTCGTGGGCCGTCGGCACGCACGTCTGGTCCGAGGCGTCCTCGTCACCAGGCGACGACCGACCATGCTCCGCGACGCGCAGACGATTGATACGCCGCGTAGCTCGGGCGCGGCCGGCGGCGCGGGGGGTGCCAGCGCTGCTCCCCCCAGCGTTCCCCCGCATCCGCCCCTCTCATTCGACGGCAGGACCGGCTGAGCCATGGGCAAGCCGGCACACCAGAAGCGCAGCAGGCCGCGACCCAGGCCAATGCCGCGTCGGAGCGCCCGTATCGAGCTGGAGGACGTAGAGACGAGGGCCAGCCTCCGTCGCTGGGTGAACCTCAGTCGGCGCGACCTCCCTGATCGAAAGCCGGACCTGACCTAGGCAACCGGTCGTCCCGCCACGGGACCCTGTCGACCGAGAGCCCTGCCCTCAATCCGTGATGGTCGGCGGTACGATGCGCCCGTTGAGCGGCATCGGAGGGGCATCGGTGGTCACGAATCTGCGCGAGGCGAAACTCATTGCCACGATCCCGGTGCGGGATCTCGAACGCGCCCGGGCCTTCTACCAGGACATCCTCGGCTTCGAGCACATCGCCACCTCTGACGCCGGCGTCCTGTGCCGGGCCGGGGACGGCCAGGTGCTGCTGTACTCGAGCACGGGCGTGGCGCCCGAGCACACGCTCGCTGGATTCGAGGTCGAGGCGCTCGAGCCGATCATCGCGTCGTTGAAGATGCTCGACGTCCACTTCGAGGACTACGTCCTGCCCGGCCTCCGAACCGTCGACCACATCGCCTGGATCGGACCCGAGCGCGCGGCATGGTTCCGCGACAGCGAGGGCAACATCCTCTCGATCAGCGAGCCGTGGCGTGCGCCGAGGGCCGGCACGTGAGTGAAATGACGACGTGGGGAGAATTCGAATCCGAGGCCACAGAGCTGGCCGCCGCGGGTCGGCGATTGCTGTACGGCCGCGGAGACGGTGAGGCGCTGCTCGCGACCGTCCGCGGCGATCAGGAGCCTCGCATCCACCCGATCAATGTGGCGGTCATCGGCGAGCGGCTCTACGCGTTCATCATCGCTCGCTCGCCGAAGCGGGTGGACCTCGAGACGGACGGTCGATACGCCCTGCATACCCACGTCGATCCCGGAGTCCCGAGCGAGTTCTCGATTCGTGGCCGGGCCCAGCTCGTCGAGGCCGACGACGTTCGATCGGCGGTGGCGGCACAGTGGTACTTCACGGTCGACGAGACGTACCGGCTGTTCGAGTTCCCGGTGTCTACCGCGCTTCTCGGGGAGCGGAGCAGCGCGGACGACTGGCCACCTCGCTACCGGTCATGGACTGCGCCAGAAGCGATGCTTCGTGGCTGACTGAACGCTGCCGGTCCGAGCACGGGTCACCACGGAACTTGTTCCTCGCGCTGGGCCTATCACCATGACATCGTGTGCCTGGGACAAGCAGCTCGGGCCTGCCCTAACGGTTGACGGTGGTCGGTCGCTCCTCCCCTTGGAGCGACCGACCACCTCCCGTTCCACCGCGCGGAGCAAGC
>CAYYDA010000079.1:3718-7568 GCA_964470495.1 uncultured Steroidobacteraceae bacterium
GCCCGGGGTCGGTCAGCCGAAGGTGCAGTCGAGAGTGACCTTGGCCAGGGCGGTCTCGAGGACCGCGAGCTCCTCGTCATCGAGCTGAGTCACGAACAGCTTCGAGATTCCGCGCACATGGACCGGCGCGGTCTCGGTCAGGCGGGCCACGCCCGCGTCTGTCAGGGCGACCACGACGCCTCGTGCGTCCGCATCGGCGTTGGCGCGACGAACCAGCCCTTCATCGACCAGCCGCGTGACCCGGCGCGTCATCCCCGAGCGAGAGATGAGCGCGCGGGCGGCCAGGTCCGTCATGCGCAGATGCCCGCCGGCCACCGCCAGCTGGGCGAGCACGTCGAAGTCGGCCATGGCCAGGCCGGTCTCCTGCTCGAGATCGGTCTCGAGCTGGCGCATGAGCGTGGCGTGTGCCCGCAGCAGGGACGTCCAAGCGTCTAATCCGCGGCGGCCCGGAAGCTCATCGGCCACCAGCCGGTCGAGGAGAGCGCCCACGTCGGATTCGGAAGTTACTTGCATGTGCAACCAGATAGGAGTACGGTACTTGCGGTTGCAAGTATAGCAACGACACAGCCCGGAAGGAAGCTCAATGATCACCGAACTCAACCCTGGCCTCGATCGGTCAGTCAGCCGTCGGTTCGCGACGATTGCTGACGATGCCCGCGTCAAGCGGACGTCCGCCGCCCTCGAGGCGAACGGAATCAGCGTGCTCCGGGCCGCGAACGCCGCCGACGCGAAGCGCATCGTGCTGGATCTCATCCCGGAGGGGTCGCAGGTTCATCACGGGGCGTCGCAGTCGCTCGAAGACTCGGGGATCACCGACGAGCTCGAGAAGTCCGGTCGATACGACCCCGTCCGCCCTCAGATCTGGAGCATGGACCGTGCGACCCAAGCCGACGAGATCCGTCGCCTTTCGGCGGCGCCGGACGTGATGCTCGGCAGCGTCCATGCGGTCACGGAGACGGGTTCGCTGGTCACGGCATCGATGGGTGGCAGTCAGCTCGGACCGTATGCCGCCGGTGGCGGTCGAGTCATTCTCCTCGTGGGCACGCAGAAGATCGTCTCCGATCTCGAGGAGGGGCTCCGCCGCATCGACGAATACGCCCTGCCGCTCGAAGATGCCCGCGCCCAGGCGGCGTACGGCATTCACAGCGCGGTGAACAAGATCCTCATCATCAACCGCGAGATCGCGCCCGGCCGCATCACCGTCGTCCTCGTCGACGAGGTCCTCGGGTTCTAGCCGAGGAAGGAGCACAGATCATGGCTATTTCCACTCAGACGATGGAGCGCGAGGTCCTCCAGATCGAGGACGCGCGCATTCGACCGATGATGGGCATCAACGTCCTCGAATCGTTGCCGTTGGCGCAGATCCCGTACGAGCTCGTCGATCCGTTCATCCTCGTGCACGAGGGTGTCGTACCGATCAGCCCGGAAATGGCGGCCCTTGACACCAAGCACCCCCACCGTGGCTTCGACAACCTCTGGTACCTGGTCGAGGGTGAGGCCAGCACCGGGCACAGCACCGGCCCGGACGGTGAGATGGAACGGGCCAAGCTGCAAACCGGATCGCTGCTGAAGCTCCGCACCGGCCGCGGCGTGTGGCATGCGGAAGGGATTGGCGAAGACGAGCTCCGCGAGGGCAAGGCCGGGACCCAGATGCGCGGCGTGCTCTTCTGGGTGAACCTGGCGCGGAGGGACAAGGGCGTCGAGCCCACATCACAGCTCCTGGAGCCGCAGGACGTGCCCGTCCGGCAGGACGGCGACGCGATCGTTCGGGTGCTGGTGGGGGAGGGCTCGCCCATCGAGCTCGGTACCCCCGGGCTCATCCTGGACGTCGAGCTGCCGAACGGCGGAAGCTTCAGCACCCCGGTCCCGTCCGACTTCAGCGGCTTCGTATACATGCTCGAAGGCGAGGCCAGCTTTGGCGCCAATCGGCGTCGGGCACGCCCTGCGCAGATCGCCGTTCTCGGGCCGGGTGGCATGCTGACCGTCGTGGATGCGCAGCGCGGGACGCGCTTCATGCTCATGGCCGGGAAGCCGTACGGCGAAGCGCCTGTCTACAACGGACCGTACGTGGACTGACTGCTGTCAGCTTGAGTTATGACCGATTACGGACACCCGATCACCTTTGGCCTGAGCCTCATTCCCTCGGTCGACCTTCTCCGGGAAACGAGGGAGCTGGCGCAGGCCGCAGACGCTGCGGGCCTGGAATACCTTGGGATCCAGGACCACGCCTACAACCCGGAGTTCCTGGACGTCTGGACGCTGATCAGCTACCTGGCCGCCGAAACCGAGCGCATCTCGTTCTTTCCCGACGTCGCCGACCTGCAGCTCCGGCCGCCGACCATCCTGGCCAAGTCCGCCGCCTCACTGAGCGTGCTGACCGGCGGCCGGATCATCCTGGGCGTCGGGGGCGGTGCGAGCGCCGACGGGATCGCGGCGATGGGCGGGACCCGGCGCGGCACATCGGAGATGATCGAGTTCACCGACGAGGCGTTGCAACTCATGCGGACGGCCCTGGGTGGCGGCCTCGTGGAGTCTCGCGTCGGCCAGCACACGGTCGAGGGATACGAAGCCGGGCCGGTACCGCCAGCACCGGTGCCGCTCTGGCTGGGCAGCAATGGGCCGCGGATGCTCGCGGTCACCGGGCGCGCCAGCGACGGATGGGTATCACCGCTCAGCACCTATGTCGGCCCGGCGGCGGTCCCATCCCGGCAGCAGCTGATCGACGACGCTGCCCGGTCGGCCGGTCGCGATCCGGCGGAGGTCCGCCGCATCTACAACGTGGTCGGCGCAATCGGCCCGGCGCGTCGTGGCCCTGGGTTGATCGGCGACGTTGATGCGTGGGTCGACGCGGTCACCGGCTGGTCCGTCGACCTCGGCTTCGACACCTTCATCTTCTGGCCGATGACGTCGCCCCGTGCCCAGCTGGAGATCTTCGCCACCGAGGTCGTACCACGGGTGCGTCAGCGCGTGAGCGAGGTCCGCGGCCAGCGATGACACTGCCTTGATCTGAGCACGAATTGCGTGGCGGAGTAGCTCAGTGGCAGAGCAGGGGACTCACAAGTCGGCTTGGCTGAGCGCCGTAGTCCTCTCGTAGCCCGTAACCAAACGCGCTGCAGTTACGCGCTCAACACAGTTGGGGCATTGCAATTGTCCAGCGTATTCACTTTTACACCTAACTGCTCTAGACTATTCCGTACCCCAAGTGCCTGGGCAGAAGTTTCGGGGGACGTCTTTTAGAAATGACAATGTCACCGGTCTCTCCTCGAACCGTGTGCAGCGATTGCGGTGATCTGATCACGGACTCCCATGCTTGGGTTATCGACTGGTGGCACCCGCCACCATGGCAGACGCTGTTTCGCCACGTGGTCTGCGATTCGAACAAGAAGGCCATCGGAATCGGCATTCGAAGGCGACCACCCGGCAGCCGGCCCCCCGCGGACTTGTAGCCCGCCCGCAGATCCAAATAGGCATTTCGAGCGCGGACGCGGCAAAGATGGCGGTAGGCTGGTCGATGGCCTTGGCGTGGGCGTCCGCGTAGACGGGCTCCGGTTCTCGGCATGCGGGTGACGCAGGAACGAGGCGCGCAGTGGAGCGATGTTGCCCCTGGCGCTAGAATCGGTGACCGATACAGGGAGACCGCCAGGCGCGGCCTCTGACACAGACGTCAGACACCCGAACGTCATATGCTCAGCGAGCGCGCTGTGGTCAATCCTAATCGGAGAGTCGGGTCGAGGTATATGCTCATCCTGAGCGCGAAACGGCTCTGAATCGCGTGGCGGAGTAGCTCAGTGGCAGAGCAGGGGACTCATAAGCCCTTGGCCGGTGGTTCGAATCCGCCCTCCGCTACCAA
>CAYYDA010000080.1:0-3192 GCA_964470495.1 uncultured Steroidobacteraceae bacterium
GGCCGCACCACTCGGCCCAGAAGTCGACGACCACCGGCTTCTCGCTCTGGAGCACATCGGCCTCGAACGTGGCGTCGGTGACCTCTTGAACGTTTGCGGACACTTGGTTTCCTTCCTGGCGTCCGGCTGTCAGCCGGCGACCTGTTGCAGCAATCGGTAGGCGTCGAGCACGCGATCGTCCACGAGCCGATAGAACACGGTGCTTCCCTCGCGGCGGCTGGCCACCAGCCCTGCCGAGCGCAGCACGGTCAGGTGCTGGCTCATGTTCGGGACCTGGCAGCCGACGTCTCGCGAAAGATCGCTGACGCTCCGCTCGCCCTGGGCGAGCTGCTCGAGCACGCACAGGCGCTTGGGGTCGGCCAGTGCACGAGCGATGCCCGCGGCGTGAGCTCGAGTCGCGTCGTTGGTCCGCGTCGCTTCCATCGGCGTCAGTTTCTCATTGCTTGCGCAATCACGCAAGTACGGTCCCGTCAGGCCGGCGCCGCGTCGTGCCGGGCGGTAGCGTGGCCGGCGCCGTGACCTCGGTCACGCGCGCTGCGGTGAAGCGCACCGCTCCGGCGCCGACGAAGAGGATGGCGAAGGCCGGCCAGCCGCCGAGCAGCATGATCAGCGAGGAAGCGGCCACGCCGCCCGTGTAGGCGCCGACGTTGCGGATCACGAAGTGGCTCTGGAAGGCGAGGACGCCTGGGCCGGTGGCAAGGCGGAAGAGGCGCTCGCTGGCGGCAAGCTGCCCCGCGGTGTCGCCGGCGGCCATCAGGACGGTGACCACGATCAGCACGAGCGGTGCATACGGATTGGCCGGGTGCGCCGCAAGGCCGAGGATCAGCGCGAACCCGCGCACCACGAACGAGCGCCGCAGCAGCAGGGACGATGAGCCGCCGCGCAGGTGGGAGCTGACGTAGAGCGAGGCCAGCACCAGCGTGCCGGAGCTGATGGCGCTGAGGGCGATCGCGAAGCCGGCTCCCGTGCCGAGCACGGTGATGGCATAGACCGACAGGAAGGGCGACAGCCCGGCCGACAGCAGCGCCAGGGTCATCACGTTGCCGTGCCGCCGCAGCCGCGCCTGCGACTCGCTGCCCCACGGCGTCTGGCGCGGGACCCGAATGCGACCGGGCGAGCGGAGGCGACGCAGGATGACGAGCGGGCCGATTCCCGCCAGCCCGGCGATGGCCAGCGGACCGACATATGCCCACAGGCCGATGCCCTCGACGAGCATGTCGATTGTGAACGCGAGCGGCAGCAGGATGACGGAGCCGATGCCCAGCGTGATGCCCCCGAGTCGTGGCCCGACCAGCCGGCGTTCCTCGTCGGGCAGGATGATCTGGTACCAGGACTGCTGGAGGCTGAACGCGGTTGCGCCGAGCGCGCCGAGCAGGCCGCTGATGACACCGATCAGCGCGATCGCCGCCCATGCCGGCAGCAGGCCCACGGCCGCGAGCGCCACGACGGCGGCGAGCAGGAAACCGCGCGGCTCGCCGATGGTGGCGAACAGGATGACAAGGCCGCGCAGGTTGCCATCGGTCCTGTCGAGCATGGCGGGCAGCCAGCGCTGCGACATGGTGCCGACGGCCGGCAGCACCGCGAGTGCCGTCGCCAGCGCCGGATGGGCACCCAGGGCGAGGAGCAGGGGAATCGTGATCGCGGGGCCGGTCAGGGCGCCGATGAAGCCCTGAGCGATGGCCAGCAGGCGGAAGGGCCGATACGGGCGCGCAGCGAAGGCGCGCCAATCGGTGGCGGCTGGATGACGAGCGATGGGACGTGCGCGCACGGAGCGATGAAGACCTTGTCCGGGAGCGCGCGTACTCTCGCCAGACCCGTTCTGGCGAACATCGGTGCAGGGCGTCCCAGCCGGGCATCCGACATGAACAGGCTACGACATCGGGGCGGCACCGTCATATGGGTGATTCGTCCTGGACCTTGTCGCGAATGCGACACGCGAGTTGTCACGAACCATGCTCATCGTGCGCCGCATGAACATTCTTCTCGACTGCGCTTGGTGCGGCGACGAGGTCGTCTTCTCGGTCGGCGAGACTGATGACGAGCTCGTGTGCAGCGCCTGCAACACCCACATGGCGTTCGCGCCCGACCCGATCACCACCTACGCACTGCTCTACGAGGCGGCGCAGGCGGCGTGACCCGCACCCGGCCCGGCGCGGTCCGGTGCGGCCGGGCCGGGGATGTGGCACCCTCGGGCGTATGTCACCCGGTCGTGCCCGCAGGCGGCGCCGACGCATTGGCCCGGGGGTCCTCGCCGCCGTCCTGCTGGTCGGGATGGGAGCGGTGGCCGCCTATGCCCTCAGCCGCGTTGAGCTGATCCCACCGCTCGGAGGTCGCATCCCGCCGGTTGCGTACGACGCGTATCTGACCGCTTCGGCCGCGGCATCGGGCGTCACGGAGTCGTGCGCGGTGGACTGGACCATCCTCGCCGGCATCGCCCAGGTCGAGTCCCGCCACGGCCAGATCGACAGTGACCACGAGGTTGCGGCCGACGGCGACGTCGTGCCACCCATCCGCGGTCGCGCGCTGGACGGCACGCGCGGGACTCAGACGATCGTCGACACCGACGGGGGGGAGCTGGACGGCGACGCTGAGTGGGATCGCGCCATGGGTCCCCTCCAGTTCATCCCGACGACCTGGCGCGAACTGGGGCGGGACGGGAACGCCGACGGCACCGCGGACCCGGACAACCTGTACGACGCGTCGCTCACCGCCGTCGCCCACCTCTGCCTCCGGGAGCCCGGCGACTACGCCGATCGCGGCCAGCTGCGCCGGGCGCTCATCGCCTACAACGCGTCCGGACGGTACGCGGACGAAGTGCTCGAGTGGATCGACCGCTACCGGGCCAGCCCCCTCGAGCAGATCCTCGAGGAGCCCGACCTCCAGGAGAACTGAGGCTCAGGTTCCCGGCGTCTGGCTCACGTTGAGGCGCCAGTAGTACGTGCCGCTGCCGGCGTCGTCGGCGAACGTGAGGTCGGCGACAATCGCCCATTCGCCGTCCTCCACGGAAATGCAGACGAGGTCGGTGGGACCGTCGCCCTCACTCCAGCGGACGCGATCGGCGTCCTGGTCGCCCGATCGAAAGGCGCCGTCGGGCACGGCGTCCACGGTCCAGCTCGCGATGCTGACGCCGTCGGTCATGCGCATCGAGACCTCGGTCTGGCCCTGCGCCTGGAGCACCGTGAACAGCTCGAG
>CAYYDA010000080.1:3292-7472 GCA_964470495.1 uncultured Steroidobacteraceae bacterium
GGCTGCTCAGGATTCGGTGATCTCGATCGTGTCGATCCGCTCACCGGGATTCCGGTCACGCTGCGGATCGCGCTCGCGAAGGGCGTTCACCACGTCCATGCCCTCCGTCACGCGGCCGAAGACGCTGTGCCGGTTGTCGAGGTGCGGCGTCGCCGAATGGGTGATGAAGAACTGGCTGCCGTTCGTGCCGGCCCCTGCGTTCGCCATCGACAGCACGCCGGGCCCGTCGTGGCGCAGCGAGGGATGGAACTCGTCGCCGAACTGGTAGCCCGGTCCGCCGGTGCCGGTCCCCGTCGGATCGCCACCCTGGGCCATGAAGCCCTTGATGACGCGGTGGAAGGTCGTGCCGTCGTAGAAGCCGGCGCGCGCGAGGTTCACGAAGTTCTCGACCGTCAGCGGCGCGCGGTCGGCGTACAGCTCGACGACGATGTCGCCGCGCTCGGTCTTGAAGCGGGCGGTGTAGGACTTGTGGAGGTCGAGGTCGCCGGACGGCGGCGTCGGTGGATCGGCCATGGGTACTCCTGCGGTGGAATGCGCCCCCGATGCTAGCCGTTCGCGCCGGGCCCGTCCGCGGCGACGACCTGCTCGACGTACGCGGCGATGGTCGGCAGCCCCACCAGGCGGTCATGGAAGAAGCTGTTCACGAGGTTGATGACCCTCGCTCGAGCCGCCTCGAGACCTGCCGACAGCTCCGCGGATGGCGCAGCCTCCGCGAGACGGGCGCGGAGCTCGAGGATCGACTCGATGATCTCCGTCTCCTCCGGCCCGTCGAGCGCCGCGGTGACCTCCGCGATGAGCAGGTCCGCATGGGCCTCGGCGTCGCCGAGCGTCGCCGGCTCGGATGCAGACATCGCGTCGTCCAGCGTTCGGAGCAGGGACCACACCTGGTAGAGGATGGCCGCCGGCTCGTCGAAGAGCTCGCGGAGGTACGCGGCTTCCGGGTACCGCCCGGTCAGGCGAAAGACGTTGTACATCCGCTTCGCGGCCTTGCCGTAGTTGAGGTCCTTCGTCAGGTACTTCGCCACTTCGTGCTCGAGGCGGCCGACGTACATCTCGAGTGCGTCGGCGCTTGCCTGCCGCACGACCTTCGAGAAGATCGGGATCGACTCGGCTTCGAGGTAAACCTCCTGGAAGTAGCCGTCGAGATGGCCGTCGAGGGGGATGATCGTCCCGTCCGGCTGCTCCCAGGTGACGTCGAGCATGTTGCTGGCGTTCGCCAGTGTCCCGTGCGCCGGATCGGCCACGATCCAGTCGAGCTTGCACCAGCCCGGGTCGGCCGCGGCCTCCTCCCACGTGATCTCGGCCGACGACCCATCCGGGCGCACGCCGACGAGGCGTCCATCGGCCACCTGCGCGGGACGCCACGTCAGGGCGCTTCCCGCACGCCGCAGCTCACCGTCGACGATGACGTCGGACGGAGCCGAGCCGAACTTCACCTCGATGAGCCGATACCCGTCGCCGCGCTCCGCGGCGAGCGCCTTCGCCCGCATGACCTCGCCCAGGATTCGGCACGCATCCTCACGCGACGGCGCGTGGATGTTCACGCGCTCGAAGTAGTCGCAGTCGCCCGGGTGGGTCTGGACCTTCGACTGTGCCGCGGAGCCGGAGAGCGCGAGGGCAGTCTCGACGCCGGGGCTGTCCTCGAAGCCCACGATCTGGCCGATGCGCCGAAAGCGTGCCAGCTCGACCGGCGAGAAATCGAGCATGCTGACGCGATGGCCGTATACGCCTGACGCGATGTCGACGACCACGTCGCCGCCGCCCTCAGGGGCTGCCGCCATAGCAGTGAGCCAGCGCATCGCCTCCAGCTGGTCGATCTCGACGCCGAGGCCGGCTGCCGCCTCGACGATCTTCGCCAGCTGTTCGTTGGCCGTGGAATCGGTCGTCATCGTGCCTCCTGTGACCGGCGGAGCATGGCCGCGAACAGCCGCGCCTGGATCCGCGCGTCCTCGAGCGCGTGGTGGGGGAGCGTCCCCGTCTCGCCGAAGTGCGCCGCGATCCGCTGCAGCCCAGTTCGGCTCCACGATTCGCCGGTCAGGCCGGCAAAGAATGACTTGATGTCGACCGGCGCATGACCGAAGGGATTGTGGCCGAGGTAGCGGTGGAACGCGTCCGCCACGAACATCCAATCGAAGGCGGCATTGTGGCCGACGAAGGTGGGCGTCTGCCCGTCGGTCTCCGCGGCGAGCCAATCCTCGAACCGGCGGAGCGCCTCAGCGGGTTCCTCTCCCCGTACCGCCAGCTCGTCGAGCGAGAGGCCGTGGATCTGCATTGCGGTGGGGTCGGCCTCCCGGCTCCACGGCCGCAGCTCCGCGTAGAACCCTCGTGATGGATCGTCGACGAGGCAGGCGCCGATCGAGAGGATGGCGTAACGGCTCGGGCTCGGGCCAGAGGCCTCGATGTCAACCGAAACGAACGCCGGCGGTGCATCGCTCATCAGCCATGGATGCTACCTCGCCGGCTAGATATCGGCCGCCGCTTGGCTCATCACCATGCCACGCTCGCGATCAGTTCTCGACGTCGATCACGAGGCGTGCAGAGCCACCCTCGCCCACGAGTTGCATGACCCGTACGCAAGCGCCCGCCTCGAGCCCCAGGTACCACGTGCTCTGGGCCTCGAAGTCGCCACCCTCCGTCAGGTCGACGAGCATCGCAAAGCCGGGGTCGAAGTCGGTCGGTCCGTCGTAGCTGCTGGTGCCGTCCTCCATCTGCTTCGTGCCGCCGCGCATGGTCAGTCGCAGGAAGCTGTTGCCCTCCACCTCGATCGGCAGCCCGGTGGCATCGCCGGTGAACGGCGGGGTGGCGCGGTCGAAGCTCATCTCGGGCAGGCCATCGGCGAACTCGAAGACGACGCGGTCGTAGTCGGCGTGCGTGCCGACTCGAACGTCGGTGAGCTGCGCGCGTGCCACCGTGGCGTCCTCGACCACGGGGAGGTCGCAGCTGAACGAGCCGAGGTCATCTGATGGGACCGGTTCGGCTGTGGGCTCGGGGGTCGCCTCGCCCGGTGTCGACGCGGATGCACCTGGGGCGTTCGTTGGGATGGACGCTGACGCTGACGCGGCCGCGGACGAGCTGGCTGGCGACCCCCCGAGGCAGCCGGCGAGGATGGCGGCGACGACGCCAAGACCGGCCAGGCGATTCAGATGACGCATGCTGATGACGCTCCTACGGCTCGATGGAAGGTGGCCGGCGCTGAGACGCTCCGCTCGGGCGCTCCGTTACTCCCGCCCCGCGGGCTAGACTCACCCCAACCCATGAATGACTCCGAACGTAGCTTCTCGCCCGGCCTCAAGGGCGTGGTGGCGGGCGAGACCTCGCTGGCCATGGTCGACGGGGAGGCCGGCCGGCTCCAGTACCGGGGCTACCCGATCGGCGATCTCGTCGCCAACGGCACCTACGGCCAAGTCGCGGAGCTCCTCTGGACCGCAGACTGGAAGGCCGATGCGCACCTTGGTTGCGCCCCCGTCCCCGAGCCCGTGCTCGACATCCTGCGACGCCTCCCGCCCACAGCAAGCCCGATGGACGCGCTCCGAACGGCCGTCTCTGCCTGGGGCGCGGTGACCGGCAGCCTGTGGCCGCCGACCGTCGAGCAGGCCCGCGCCTTGACCGCGTTCGCCCCGAGCGCGCTGGCCGCGTTCGCACGACTGCGCGACGGCGAGGAGCCGATCGACCCCGACCCAAGCCTCGATCTGGCCGAAGGGTTCCTGTACCAGCTCCGCGGCGAACGGCCCGATCCGGCCGCTGCCCGCGCGCTGGACGCGTATTTCATCGTCGGCGCGGAGCACGGATTCAACGCGTCGACCTTCGCTGCGCGGGTCATCATCTCGACCCATTCGGACGTGGCCAGCGCGGTCGCGGGTGCCATCGGCGCGTTGAAGGGTCCGTGGCACGGCGGCGCGCCGGCAGAGGTCGTCGACCAGCTCCACGAGATGGGCTCGATCGACCAGGCCGAGCAGTGGATTCGCGACACGCTCGCACGCGGCGAGCGGCTCATGGGCTTCGGCCACCGCGTCTACCGCGCCTATGACCCGCGTGCGGCGGCACTCCGCTCGGTGGCGGAGAGCCAGGCCGGCGTGGCCGACTGGCTCGACAAGGCAGTGGCGGTCGAGGAGATCGCGCTCCGCGTGCTGGCCGAGTTCAAGCCCGACTACCCGATCAAGACGAACGTCGAGTACTACGC
>CAYYDA010000081.1:0-7426 GCA_964470495.1 uncultured Steroidobacteraceae bacterium
GCCCACATGCTGGCGCCGAGCCCGACGGCCGCCGCCGCGAAGAGCGCGCCGCCGCCGAATGCGTTCGCCCAGGCCAGGCCGGCGAGGGCGATCCCGCTGCCGAAGGCCGACATCACGATGACGTTCGCAGGGTCGCCACGCACCCGTCCCGCAAGGACGGCGACGACCACGCCGGTCACGAACCCGGTGATGGCGAGCGGGCTGAACAGGACCTCGGTCGGGATCATCGGCCGACAGTCTCGCCGATGAGTCCGGGTCCTGCATAGATCATCCCGGTCCACAGCTGCGCCAGGTCCGCACCCGCCGGAATCCCCGGCGCACTCGCACTAATGCCCCCCGACGCGATGATCGCAAGGCGCGATCCGGCGAGCTCGCGCGTGCGGGAGACGGCGGCATGCATGCGCTCGCGAAGGGGCCGGCCGGATACGCCGCCCTCCTCGTGCGCGTTCGGAGACCGCAGGCCGGTTCGCGCGGTGCTCGTGTTCGAGAGCACGACGCCTCGCGCCGGCGACTCGAGGAGCGCGCCGATGAGCGTGGTGAGCGCGTCCGGATCGAGATCCGGGGACAGCTTCACGATGATCGGGCGCGCCGTAGCCACGCGCTCGACCGCGACGAGCAGCTCCGTGAGGCGCTTCGGGTCCTGCAGGTCGCGCAGGCCGGGCGTGTTCGGGCTGCTGACGTTGACGGCGAGATAGTCCGCGACCCCGACCACCGACGTGGCCGCAGCGACGTAATCGTCGACGGCCCGCTCGTCCGGCGTGTCGCGGTTGCGACCGATGTTGACGCCGACGACGAATCCGTCCGGCAGGTCAGGGCGCGCATCGTGAATGCGGGATGCCAGCGCATCGGCTCCGAGATTGTTGAAGCCCATCCGGTTGATGAGGGCCTCGTCTTCGGTCAGGCGGAACAGGCGCGGCTCCGGGTTGCCCGATTGGGCTCGCGGGGTGACCGTTCCGAGCTCCACGAAGCCGAAGCCGAGCGCCGCCCAGCCGCGGATCGCGACCCCGTTCTTGTCGAATCCCGCTCCGAGGCCGATCCGGTTGCGGAATCGCAGGTCCATGACCTCGGCGGGCGCGCGGGACGCATCGGCCTCGGAGACGCCGGAGGCGAACGCGCACAGCGACCGACCGACCGATCCGTAGGACGCCACTGAGAGCGCGCGCAGCGCGGCGCGATGGATCGCCTCTGGATCGGCCGCGAAGAGGAGCGGGCGGACGGCCTCGTAGGCCGTCGTGCGCCAGCTCATTTCTCAGTCGTCGCGAGCGCGCGGAAAGGCCATCTCCTCCGGATAGACCGGCGGAAGGGGCTCGCCCTCGTCGTCGATCGATGGGCGGGACGGATCGGGCGACATGAACTCGTGCCAGACCTCGATGCCGGCCGACGGAGGATCGTCGAGCTCCTTGATGGCCACGATGCCCTCGAACCGGATCGCGCCGGGCTCACCGTTATCTGCCTCGAAGTCATCCTCGTAGAGAGGCGCCATCTCCACCGCGCGGCCGAGTGCAGCCTCCTCGTCGCTGCCGTCGACCAGGATGACGCGGTCCTCGACGAGCGTGGCGCGCTCCGGGTCGCCCGCCAGGTAGGCGTATCGCAGCTGCACGGCGAACCAGCCGGATGGCTCGACGAGGGACTCGTCGAGGGCGACCGATCCGTTGAATCGCTCCGTCATCGGTCCTCCTCTCACAGGATGGGCGGCTCGTCGTCGCTGACGACGGTCTGCGACTGCTCGCGCAGGAACTGCTGGACATAGTAGGGGCCGAGGCCGCTCTTGCCGGATGAGCCCGAACCCTTCCAGCCGCCGAAGCTCTGGATGCCCGGCCATGCTCCGGTGGTGGCACCGGCACGCCGGTTCACGTAAACGACCCCCGCCTGGATCGTGTCCAGGAAGCGCTGCACCTCGGACTGGTCATGGCTGAAGATGCCAGCGGTCAGCCCGTAGGCGGACGCATTGGCTTCGTGAAGCGCCTGGTCGAGCGAGTCGACCTCGCCGACGACCAGGAACGGCACGAACAGCTCGTCGCGGAAGAGCCGATGATCGAGCGGCAGGCCGGTGACGACGGTCGGCGTCGGGTAGAAGCCGCGCTTCGTGCCGGCGTCGCTCAGGACCTCGCCGCCGACTTCGGTGGTGCCGCCATCGGCCCGTGCATCGGCCACGGCCTTCGCGAACGTGTCGAGCGCGCGCTGGTTGATGACGGGACCCATCCAGTTGTCGCGCTGGGTCGGGTCGCCGACGGCAATCCCTCGCGCCTTCTCGACGAGCTTGTCGACGAACTCGCGCGCCACCGTGCGCTCCACGTACACGCGCGAGTTGGCACTGCACTTCTGGCCGTCGAAGCCGAAGGCCGATCGCATGACGCCCTCGGCCGCTTCGTCCAGGTCGGCGTTCGCCGTGATGATGGCGGGGTTCTTGCCGCCCATCTCGGTGATGATCGGCCGAGGGTAGTCCTTCGTGAAGCTGCGATACAGCTTCATGCCGACCTCGTACGACCCCGTGAATACCATGCCGTCGATGCCCACGTTCTCCTGGAGCTCGGCGCCGACCGAATCGCCGGGGCCGGTGACGAGGTTGAAGACGCCGGGTGGAAGGCCCGCATCGCGCAGCGCCTCTCCAAACTTCACGGCGCTGAGCGGCGCGTCGCTGCTGGGCTTGAGGACGACCGTATTGCCGGCGATCATCGCGCCGCCGGCCGGTCCTCCGGCCAGCGCCATCGGGAAGTTGAAGGGGCTGATGACGCCGAAGACGCCGTAGGGACGCAGCACCGAACGCGTGCGCTCGGCTGGCGAGAGCGAGCCGAGCGGCTTGACGAAACCATCGGCCTTCTCGAACTCGTCGCCGTAGTAGCGCAGGAGATCGGCCGTCTCCTCGACGTCACCGAGCGCCTCGAGGCGGTTCTTGCCCACCTCGAGCGCCATGAGCGCCGCGTAGTCGAACTGTCGCTCGCTGATGATGTCGGCCGCGCGGCGCAGGATGGCGAGGCGTTCTTGCCACGGGGTGGCGCGCCAGCCGGGATACGCGGCTCGCGCGGCGTCGATCGCGTCGCGCACGTCCTGGCGCGTGCCGACCGGGAAGCGGCCCACCACCAGGTCGGTGTCGATCGGCGACCGATCCTCGAACGTCTCGGTCGCGGTGCGCTGCTCGGCGCCGATGGTCATCGGATACGACCGGCCGAGGTCGGCACGGGCGCGCTCGAGGGCCGCGTCGAATGACGCCTGGAGCTCCTCGTTGTCGGCGGACAGCGTGGCGTAGGTGATCTTCATGCGAGGCATGGTTGCCATCGGCGCGGTCGGCCTCCTGATCTGCTGGCGCTCGTCAGCGCGTGGCCGGTGGTCTCACGGGGGCGCCCATTATGCACCGGGTCCAGGTTGACGGGCCGCTCCCGACGGGCAAGCCGAAGGCCAGGCTCCGGGGGGAGAAGAGCCTGGCCTTCGGACCCGCGAATGATATCCGCCGCGTTTCGTATCCGCAAGGGGATTTGCGCACCGATAAATACGCCGCCGGCCGTCAATCCTCACGGATCGGGCAGAACCCCTGGGCCATCGCCTAGACCGCCAGGTGGTACAGGCCGAGGTTGAGGCGCAGCGACGGGCGCTGGGCCCCCATGAGATAGGCGCGACCCCGATCGCCGTACAGGCGTGGCAGCAGGTCGTGGGCCGTGCGGGAGTCGCCCAGGTCCAGGCGCGCATGCACGACCTTGATCTTGAAGCCGTTTCGCAGCCACCAGCCGGTGCGACGCTGCGTCGACTCCATGACGTGGTCGATCACCTCCGGCTCCAGGAGCGCGGCAACGTCGTCGCGCCCGTAATGGCCGATAACGATCAGCCGCCCGCCGGGACGCAGCACGCGCCGGGCTTCCGCCACCGCAGGGAGTGACGCGTCGTCGGGGTCGATGAGGCTGGTAAGGACGATGTCGACGGCTCCATCGCGCAGGGGCAGCGACGTCGGCGCTCCCTCCACAATCCGGATGTTGGGCTGGTGCGAATCGATCGCGCGGCGCCGGGCTTCGGCCAGCAGGGATGGGTCCGACTCGATCCCGTAGGTTCGCCCCGTACGGCGCGCGAGCAGCATCGGGTAATGCCCGATCCCGGTGCCGACGTCCGCGATGCGCTTGCCGCTGATGGGGATGATCTTCTCAATGGCCGTCAGCACCTTGCGGTCGGGGTCGATGGCGGCGCCCAGCCGCGCGTGGAGGTCGGGGTCGGTATCGGTCCAGGCGGGAAGGATCGGCGCCATCAGGGCACGTCGACCCGGAGCTCCGCCGGGAGCCCGGCATCGAACGTCAGCAGGTCGTTGCCGGCGAGGAACTGGAGGTCGAACGACACGGGCCCTGCGCCGACGCGTGTCGCCACGAGCAGAATCTCCAGCGTCGCCCCTGGGAGGAGCGGGCCCCAGCCGACCGAGATGCTGCCCGCCGGCTCGCCCTGCTCGCCTGGTCCGACGACCCACTTGGTCCACTCCTGACGCAACGGCAGCCCGCCGTCGCGGATCCGCTCATCGCTGGGCGCGAACGGCGCCAGCCGCAGCGTCGCATCCAGCTCGGCGGGCCAACGCAGGACGATCTCGTCGATGCGATCGGTCGCGGCGCTGCTCACGGTCACGGTCACCGTCCCGCTTGCGGCGCCGACGGCCGCGGCCACGCTTGCGGCCACGACACGCGCGTCGGTCCCTTCCGGCAGGGGCAGGCTCAGCTGCGGCTCGGGCGATGCGGACGGTGACGCGGATGGGCTCACTGAGGGCGCGTCGCTCGCGGTGGAGCCCGGCGTG
Organism: uncultured Steroidobacteraceae bacterium; assembly: GCA_964470495.1. Classification (GTDB taxonomy): domain Bacteria; phylum Chloroflexota; class Limnocylindria; order QHBO01; family QHBO01; genus JACDBZ01. The sequence continues at coordinate 4,763 of CAYYDA010000081.1, forward strand.
GCCGTGGCGCTCGGTGAGCGCGTGACCGTCGGCGTGGGGCTCGGGTCGGCGGCGCATGCCGTCATGGCCAGCAGCAGCGCGGCGCCGAGGACACGGCTCCATCGGCTCATGGCTCCACCTCGACGCCTTCGTCCAGCTCGGGAAGGCGGTGGCGGATCGCGTATCCCGCGGCCTGTGCCCGACTCTCGAGCGACAGCTTGGCGAGGAGGCTCGAGACGTAGTTACGGACCGTCTTCTCGGCCAGACCCATGCGCCCGGCGATGTCACGGTTCGACTCGCCGTTGGCAACGTGCCTTAGGACCCGGCGCTCCTGTTCGGTGAGATCGGCGAAGGCCCCGGCTTCCTCCAGGCGGCTCGCGTTGCGGAGCCGGTCCAGCACGCTGCGAGTCACCGCGGGATCGAGCAGTGAGCCGCCCGCGGCGACCGTGCGCACGGCGTCAACCAGCTCGGTCGACCCGACGCGCTTCAGGACGTATCCGGACGCCCCGGCGTCGATCGCCGCAAAGAGTGCATCGGCGTCGCCGTAGCTGGTGAGCATGATGACCGGCGTCCCAGACAGCTCCGATGTGATCGTTCGGCAAGCGTCGATCCCGGAGCCGTTCGGCATCCGGATGTCCATCACCACCACGTCGGGCCGGCTGCGCCGCGCGAGGCGGACCGCCTCATCACCCGACTTCGCCTCGCCCACCACGGTGAAGCCCGGCTGCCGGTCGAGCAGCGAGGCCAGGCCGATGCGGACCACCTCGTGGTCGTCGGCGATGAGAATGCGCACGGGTGCCGTGCGGTTGGGGGTCTGATCGGTCATGGGTGGCGACGGCTCGTCGCCACGGGCATCGTAAGCGAGACCGAGGTGCCTCGTCCGGGCGCGCTCTCGACCACCAGCTTCGCATCGAGCAGCTCGGCGCGCCGACGGATGTTGGCGAGCCCCTGCGCGCGGCCGCGCGGTCCACGCTCGCCGTCCGCGCCGGGTACGAATCCCGCGCCATCGTCGCGCACCTCGAGCGTGAACCGGCGCTGGGTGCAGGCCATACGTACCGTGACGGTGGTGGCGTGTGCGTGCCGCAGGACATTGCTGAACGCCTCGATCACGATGTGGCGCAGCTGCTCGGCCTGCTCCGCGTTGAGGCGGGGCCGATACCGCCCCTCTGCCCCGATCGTGAGCGTCACCAGCGTGTGGGCCTGGAGCTCGTCGGCCACCGCTAGCACGATCGCCTCCGCGTCGCGCACCTCGAGCTCGGTCGATCGCAGGTCGAAGATCGTGCTGCGGATGTCGGCTGTGATGCGGTTGAGCTCACCCATGACGGTGTCGATTCGCTTGCGGGTGGCGGCCGGTTGGGCAGACACGTCGTGTGCCGCCTGCTCGAGGTGCAGGCCCGCCGCGTAGATCGACTGGATGATGCCGTCGTGGAGGTCGCGGCCGATGCGCTCGCGCTCGCGGAGGAGGAGCTCGCGGCGGCGACCCTCGGCCAGGGCGCGATCGGTCTCGTGCTCAAACAGCTCGAGGCTGGCGATCACGGCCAGGGCCACGACGAGACCGGCGATGGAGCGGAAGACCTCGATCGGGACGCCGACCGTCTCCAGGACGACGCGGCCGTTGAGGATCGAGGCCGGGAGAAACGGTACCGGCTGCGACACGAGCCCTCCGAGGACCGCGTACACCACGAACGCGCCGGCGGCAACGGCCAGGGCAAGCTCGACCCGGCTGCCGGCCATTGGCCCAAGGACACGTGCCGTACGGCGCAGGCCGAGGGCGACGAGCAGGGACGCCGGGAAGGCGAGCAGGAGGCGGGCGACGACGTCCCCGACGGCCAGCGGAGCCCCGACGGCGTTCAGCGCCGGGCCGATCTGGGCCGACGGCAACCATGACTGGGGATCCGGCTGGAATCCGGGCTCAAGGGCACGTGAGATGGCGAGAGTGAAGAGCGCCCATAGGCCGACCGCGACCAGCGGCATGGCCCGCAGCGGATGCGCCACACCGATCCTGCTGGGCACGTTGACCAGCAGCTCGATGCCGAATTGGAGGAGGAGCGCAAAGCTGATGGGCTTCATGACCAGCTGCAGTAGGAGCAGTGCCTCGACGATCGTCGGGTTCAGCCACCCCGCCTGGACGGGAATGAACAGGTAGCCCCACTCCATGAGTCCATGGATGATCCCGAATCCGGCGAGCCATGGCAGGGCTCGGGCCAGCGGCAGCTCCGAGCGATGCCGGCTCTGAAGGGCGACGGCCAGGCCCATCACGAAGAAGACCTGTCCGTATACCGACAGGACGATGATGCGGTTCGTCTCGAACAGCTCCGCCAGCCAGCCCATCGGAGGGCATGGTACGGGCGGAGGAGCCGATCAGTCGGCCGGCCAGGCCTCGATCACGAGGTTGGCCACGAGCGCGGTCCACCCCGCCTGGGCATCCGCGCCGATGCCTTCGCCCGTGTCCGCGTCGAAGTACTCGTGAAAGCGCCCGGTGGCCTCCCAATCCGTCTCGACCAGCTCGACGAGACGCTCCCGCAGGTCGGCCGCGAATGCCGGGTCATGCTCGGACAGGGCGTCGACCAGCAGGTAGTTGATCGGCAACCAGATCGGCCCGCGCCACGACGAGTTGGCGCCGCGCTGTTCGGCGTAGCCGGAGCGGTACAGGACGCTGTCCGTCGACGTGCTTCGGATGCCGTG
>CAYYDA010000082.1:0-7423 GCA_964470495.1 uncultured Steroidobacteraceae bacterium
GCGGAGCGAAGCGCTCGTCATGCTCGGCGGCGCCTACAAGACCACGCTCCGCCGTGCTGAGCGCGTCACCCGCGCCGCCGTCGTCGCGCAGCGCCGCGACTGCCTCGGCGGCCGAACGCGCGACCGTTTCCGCGTGCGCGGCCGCTCGCAGCTGCGTCTCCAGCTCCGAGTCCTCGCCGACGCGTGGCCGGGCGCCCTCGATCTCCTCCGCTTGATGCCGCAGCAGCTCGACGCGTCGCCCGAGCTCGTGGGCGTCGGTCAGGAGCTCCGCGGATGCCGCCACGATCGCGCGCCAGGCGCGACACCGCTCCCCGACCTCGTCGACCGCGGGCGCGTGCCCGCCGAACCCGTCGAGGAGCGCGAGCTGGCGCGCCGGCTCGAGCAACCTCTGTTGATCGTGCTGTCCGTGGATCTCGCCGAGCCTCGCGCCCAGGCCCGCCAGGCCGCCGACCGTCACCGTGCGATCGTTGACGCGGGCCACCGAACGCCCGTCGGCGCCGATCTCGCGGCGGACGATCACGCTGCCGTCGCCCGCGGCCACCACCTCGCGCATCGGATCGTCGTCGGAGAGCTCTGGGGTGTCGAAGATGGCCTCGATCCGAGCCGTATCGGTCCCTGCGCGGACCTGGTCCGAGGCAGCCCGCGCGCCGAGGGCGAGCGCCACCGCGTCGACGACGAGCGATTTGCCGGCCCCGGTCTCGCCGGTGAGCACCGTGAAGCCGTCGCCGAGCGTCAGGCGCACCGATTCCACCACCGCCAGGTTGTCGACCGAGAGCTCACGCAGGGCCATCAGTACGGCAGCAGGCTGGCCTTGGTCCGCAACAGGTCGTAGAAGGGGGTCGCGCCGGTCGGCTCGAGCAGCCGCAGCGGCTCGGCCAGGGCGCGCACCTCGACCCTCGACCCGGCCCCGAGCTCGATGTCCCACTGTCCGTCGATGCTCACGATCGCCGGATCGGGCGCCTCCCGCAGGGTCAGTCGCACGACGTGATCCTCTCCTGCCACGACGCTGTGCAGCGGCGACAGGTAGCCGGCGACCGGGGTGATGATCATGTTCCGCAGCCGCGGGTCCAGGATCGAGCCGCCGGCGCTGAAGCTGTACGCCGTCGAGCCGGTCGGCGTGGCGACGACGAGCGCGTCGGCGAGGTAGGTGGCGAGGTGGCTGCCTGAGACCTCGACCTCGATCCGGATCATGCGCACCCGACGCCCGCGGGCCACGACGACCTCGTTCAGGCAGGCGTGACGCTCGATGACGTTTCCCTCCGGGCCAAGGATGGCGGCCTCGATGCGGAACCGATCCTCGATGGCATAGTCGCCGGCGGCGACCTGGTCGAGCGCGTGCTCGAGCCCATCGGTCTCGACCTTGGCGAGGAAGCCAATGCGGCCCAGGTTGATCCCCAGCGCCGGCACGCCCGTTTCGCCGATGGCGCTGGCGCTGCGCAGGAACGTCCCGTCACCTCCGAGCACGCAGACCAGGTCGGTGCCGGCCGCGCAGGCCTCCGCGATGGCGCCGCGGTCCTCGGCGCGGGCATCCCAGGCATCAACGCCGTGCGACCGGCACCAGGCGTGCGCTCGCTCGAGGACGGCGCGGGCCTCGGCGTTGTACGGGTTGAACGCGAAGCCGATGCGCCGCAGCTCCATCAGGACTCGACCGGCGCCTCGCGCCTCTCGACCAGCCGCGCCAGCTCGTCGATGCGTCGCCCCAGCGCGGCAATCTCCGTGGCCACGTCGCGCGGCCCCGACGCCTCGGCGACGGCCGCATACGATCGGTCCAGCCCGGCGGCGATCAGCGCGCGCATCAGGCTCGACGGGGATACGCCACGCGCCCGTGCCGCGACCTCGACACGTTCCAGCAGCGCGTCGGGCATGCGGAGGCTGACGATCTGCCGCATCGTGTCGGGCGCCGGCTCGTGGATCGGCGGCTCGACGACCTCCACCCCCTCGAAGCCGATCCCCAGCTGCTCGGCGACGTTGCTCGCGGTACGTCCGGCCCTGCGTCTCATCGCGTGCATCGTAATACGCGTGTGCTACAGGCCGTGAACCGCCTCGACGCTGCTTGCCGCGAATGTCGTCCCATCCGCGCCGTCGCGGCGCAGGTCCAGGAGGAACTCGACGTTGCCGTCGGTTCCGGTGATCGGCGACCGGATCACACGGCGAGCGTGGAGTCCTGTCGCCTCGGCGGCGCCGGCGACCTGGTCCAGCACGCGTTGCCAGGTCGCCGGCTCGCGTACGACGCCGCCGCGCGGCACGTCGTCGCGACCAGCCTCGAACTGCGGCTTCACGAGCGCGACCACGCGACCGTCATCCGCGAGCAGGTTGCGCACTGCCGGCAGCACCATCCCCAGGCTGATGAATGACAGATCGAGCGTTGCCAGCCCGATCGGCTCCGGTAGCTCGGTCAGCTCGCGCAGGTTCGTCCGCTCCATGCTGACCACGCGCGGGTCTCGCCGCAGCCGATCGAGCAGCTGGGCGCGCCCGACGTCGACCGCGTACACGACCCGGGCTCCGCGGCTCAGCAGGACGTCCGTGAAACCGCCCGTCGATGCCCCGGCGTCCAGGCACGCGAGGCCGGCGGGGTCGATCTCGAACGCGTCCAGGGCATGCTCGAGCTTGGCGCCGGCCCGGCTGGCCCATCGCGGCTTCTCGACCAGCGTGACCGATGCGTCCGGCCCTACCAGCTGTCCGGGCTTGAGCTGGCGGTTGCCGTCGAGCTCCACGGCGCCCGCGTGGATGAGCGCCTGGGCCTCTGCCCGAGAGCGTGCCAATCCTCGCTCCGTCAGCAGCTGGTCGAGCCGGACACGGGGCATGCCCCCGATGGTAGTCGGACCGAGTTCCGGCAGATTCAGACGAGGGCCGCCTTAAGGGCGGAACGAGACACGAAACCGCGATAACGCAGGGCCACAGCCGCGTAGGTCCACGCGGGCGGCCTTCGACGCGCGTAGTGCGGCTGCCACATGAATTTGCCGAGATACGGCGGGCCCGCGCCGATGCGCGAAACGCGATCTAGGCGGCCGGCACCTTCGGGCGACGCTTCGGGGCGCCCTCGGAGACGCCGAGCGCCTCGCGGACCTGGCCCAAGATTCCGTGAGCGTCGATGCGCTGCTGGCGACGAAGGTCGTCGACGGCACCGTGGTGCACGAAGCCTTCCGCCAGGGCGATCTTGAGGACTGGCACGTGGATCCCCGCGCGGTTCAGCGCGTCGAGCACGCCGTCACCGAAGCCACCCATGGCCGCCGACTCCTCGGCCGTCACAACGAGCCGCTTGCCCGCGGCGTGCTCGGTGATGAGCGCCTCGTCCATCGGCTTGGCCCAACGCGCATTGATGACGGCGGCTGCCAGTCCGTCGGCCTCGAGGTCCGAGGCGACGCGAAGGAGGCGCTGGACGATCGGCCCGAATCCGACCAGCAGCAGGTCGTCTCCGCCCCGCAGCAGCTCGGCGCGCCCGATCTCGAGCGCACGGCCCTGTCGGTCCGGCAGGTCCTCGCCGGCGTCGCGCGGGTAGAGCAGCGCCATCGGTCCGTCGTGACCGAGCGCCGTCACGACGAGATCGCGCAGCTCCTGCTCGTCGCCGGGCGACCCGATCGCCAGGTTCGGCAGGGCGCGCATGGCCGGCAGCATGAACATGCCCTGGTGCGACGTGCCGTCCTCGCCCACGAGGCCCGATCGGTCCAGGCCCAGCAGGACCGGCACCTGGTTCTGGCAGACGTCGTGGACGATGCCGTCGTACGCGCGCTGGCCGAACGTCGAGTAGAGCGCGACCACGGGACGCATGCCGGCGAGCGCGAGGCCGGTCGCCATCGTCACGGCGTGCTGCTCTGCGATCCCCACGTCGTGGAAGCGTGCCGGGTAGTGCTCATTGAAGCGGGACAGCCCCGTCCCGGTCGGCATGCCGGCGGTGATGGCGTGGATGCGTTCGTCTGCATCGGCCAGTCGCACGACTTCCTCGACGAAGGTCTGGGTGTACGTCTTGGCCTTGCGCTTCGGGGCGGCCTCCGCCGGCAGCGGCTCCTCGGTCGGATCGATGAGCAGGAGGTCGATCGGCGGCAGGGACGCGCCGTGGAAGCTCATGCTGTCCTGTTCGGCGGGCGCGTACCCGCGGCCCTTGATCGTCTTGACGTGGACGAGGACCGGCGCGTCGAGCCTGAACGCTGCCTCGAAGGCCTGCTCGAGCTCGTCGAGGTCGTGTCCGTCCAGGACGCCGATGTAGGTGATGCCGATGTCCTCGAAGAACCCGACCTTGGCCCACGAGCGCTTGAACCCCTCCTTGGCCCAGGCGAGGAGGTCGAATGCCGGCTTCCCGACCACCGGGACGCGGGGCAGAGCTCGCTGCGTGGCCGACTTGGTCTCCTGGTACGCCCGCGACAGGCGGATCTTGTTGAGGCGCGTGCTGAGTCCGCCGACCGAGGGGCTGATGCTCATCTCGTTGTCGTTGAGCACGATGAGCAGTGGGTGCTTCGTGTGCCCCAGGTGGTTGAGCGCTTCCATCGTCAGCCCGGCGCCGATGGCGGCGTCGCCGACGCAGACCGCAATTCGCTGGCGTCGCGCGGGATCGGACGTCGGGCGCACGTCACGGGCGGCTGCCAGCCCGACGCCGATGCTGACGCCCGTCCCGGCATGGCCGCCGTCGAACACGTCGTGCTCGCTCTCCGACCGGCGCGGGAAGCCGCCGATGCCGTCAACCTGGCGCAGCGTGTCGAATCGGTCCCATCGGTTCGTCAGGAGCTTGTGCGCGTAGGCCTGGTGACCGGTGTCCCACACGATCCGGTCGCGCGGCGAGTCCATGACCCGGTGCAGCGCGAGCGCGATCTCGACCGCGCCCAGCGAGCTCGCCAGGTGTCCGCCGGTGTGGTGGACGGTGCGGATCATCTTCTCGCGCAGCTCGCCCGCCAGGGTCTCGAGCTGCGCCGCGGTCAGGTCGTGGAGCTGCGCCGGCTCGCGGATCGTCTCGAGCAGCGTCAAGGAAACATGGCCTCCGGTAGGTCGGCGAGAGTATAGGACCGATGCGGTCCGCCTTCAGACGATTGACTTGGAGAAGACGTGACTGCGCTTGATCTCGACATAGCCGATACGCTCGTAGAACCGATGCGCACGCATCCGCGTGCTCCGCGATCGCACCATGATCTTGGTCGCTCCCCGGTCGCGTGCCCATGCCTCTGCCGCCGCGACCAGCGCGGCGCCGATGCCCTCCGAGCGGCGATCCTCGTCCACCACCAGGCCGTTGATGCAGGCGAGGGCGCTCGCCTCGAGCAATGCCAGCCGCGCAACGTGGATCCAGCCGACCGGGAGGTCGTCCGCGTCGACGGCGACCAGGAGCTCGTCGGCCGGCCTCGTCCGCACCTCGGCCAGGCGAGAGACCAGCGTCTCCGCGTCGACCGGATAGCCGAGCTGCGTCGTGAGCTCCGCCACGCGGCCGGCATCGGCCTCGATCATCGGCCGGATGCGGGTCACTCCTCTGCCGCTGGCTCGGCCCCCGTCACGCCTCGACGCCCGAGCTCGGTGATCGTCAGCTCCGCCTCGCGCAGTCGGGTGTCGCAGGCCGCGTGGAGGCGCAGTCCCTGCTTGTAGAGCTTGATGCTCTCCTCGAGGCCGGCGCTCCCGCCCTCCAGGCGCTGCACGACTTGCTGGAGCGCCGTCACGAGCTCGTCGAACGGCCGGCGGGCCAGCTCCTCGTCGGTCAGCACGTCGAGGCGAGCGTCGTCGATCATGAGAGCAGCTCCTCGCTTCCGTCCGCGCGGGTGCGCTCGACACGGGTCTCAACGGTACCTCGGGCCACGATCACCTGCAGCGCATCGCCGGCGTTCGCGGCCGACGCATCGCGCAGGATCCGGCCATCCTCGGTTCGCGCGACCGCGTAGCCCCGCTCGAGCGTGGCGGCCGGCGACAGCGTGCGCAGGGCGTCGTGGGCGGCAGCGACTGTCATGCGCCGCCGTTCGAGCCGGTCGTCCAGCGCTCGAGCCCCACGGTCGATCAGGTCGGCGGTCCGTTGGCGGGCCGCGCCGATGTCGGGCGCGAGGCCCAGCAGCGCCCGTCGCTCGGCGTCGAGGTGGCGGCGTCGCTCGACGGCGCGGCCCAGGAGCGCGGCCGTGGAGCGATCGCGGAGGCGCGCGAGAATGGCGGCCAGCTGTGTCGCATCGGGCGTGGCCAGCTCGGCGGCGGCGCTCGGGGTTGGAGCCCGAAGATCGGCGGCGAAGTCGGCCAGGGTGACGTCCGACTCGTGGCCGACACCCACCACGATCGGTACCGGTGAGCCGGCCACGGCGCGAACGACCCGCTCGTCGTTGAAGCTCCACAGGTCCTCCAGCGAGCCGCCGCCGCGCGCCAGGATGATCGTGTCGATCGCCGCCTGCGCGTAGAGGCGCTGGAGCGCCCGGACGATCGCGGGTGCCGATGTGGTGCCCTGGACGACGGTCGGCGACAGCACGAGCTCGACCAGCGGGTATCGGCGTCGCAGGACGTTGTTGATGTCGCGCCACACCGCACCCTGCGGCGAGGTCACGACCCCGATCCGTCGCGGCCAGCGTGGGATGGGTCGCTTGCGCGAATCCTCGAACAGGCCCTCGGCGCCGAGCTTGGCTCGCAGCGCCTCGTACTGGGCATGGAGGTCGCCGGCGCCGGCAGGGGTGATCGACTCGACGTACAGCTGGTAGACGCCCTGCGGCTCGTACGCGCGCACGCGGCCGTGGATGATCACGTTCATGCCGTGAGCCGGGCGGACCGGTGCCCGCGCCAGCTCCTCGCGGAACAGGGCGGCGCGCACCTGGCTGTTGGCGTCCTTCAGGGTGAAGAAACAATGTCCCGATGGCGGGAACGAGGGCTGGCTGACCTCACCCTCGACCCACACGTCGGCCAGGATGCTGTCGCTGTCGAGCAGCGAGCGGACACGCCGGTTGAGGTCGGTGACACGCAGGATGCGCGGAGTGGCGCGTGGGGCCGTGACCGGCTGGGGCGCATCGGCTTCGGGCTCCGATTGGTCCCAGAGCGACGGCTGCTCAGCCATGCCTCATTGCACCCGGGTGACGTACTCGCCGGTGCGGGTGTCGATGCGAAGCATGTCGCCCTCGCTCACGAAGAGCGGCACCTGGACCACGAGCCCGGTCTCGACCGTGGCCGCCTTCTTGGCGCCGGTGGCCGTGTCCCCGGCGAAGCCGGGATCGGTCTGGGTCACGCGCAGGTCGACCGTGAGCGGCAGGTCGACGCCGAGCACCTCCGCCTCGTGAGAGCTGACGAAGACGTCGGTGTTCTCCTTGAGGAACTTCGCGTCGTCGCCGAGCATGGCGGCGCGGATGGCGAACTGGTCGTAGTTCTCGGTGTCCATGAAGTGGTACGCGTCGCCGTCGCTGTACAGGAACTGCGCTTTGCGCTGCTCGACCCGCGCGCGCGGCCAGCGCGTGCCCGCCTGGAACGTGCGCTCCACGATGTCGCCCTT
>CAYYDA010000083.1:0-1827 GCA_964470495.1 uncultured Steroidobacteraceae bacterium
AGGACCGTCCATGGACCGATTGACAGGATGCGGCCGCTCGCGACCCAGGCGAATCCGCCGACCAGGGCGCCGGCGGCAAGGAGCGTAAGGAGCGAGCCAAGGGCGAGGCGGCGCCAGCGGCGCGCGCGAATCGCCGGGCCGACGCTGCGCCGGAGCTTCTCCAGCGTCGCCACCAATAGCGCCCCACCGACCAATCCGTGCAGCCAGAAGAGGGGAGCGGTGGCCGGGACCCCTGAGCGCAGGGTGAGCAGCCCGCTCGCCAGCTGGGCGACGAGCAGGATCGCCAGCAGCCGGTCGAGGGCGGCGCTGCTCATGCGCGCCACCGTACGCCGCCGAGGTCCGCGGGGCAATCGGTGCGAGCTGATTGATTCCTACCAGGCGCAGGAGGCATACCGTTGACTCAACCGCCGAAATAACTGCCGTGCCCTGCAGGACGGTGGCTGAGTCGCCGATAGGCACGCTGCAGGCGACACAGTCGCGTCAGATCGGGGTGAGCTCCAGTAGCGAGACCGAAGGCATCGGCAGCTCGAAGGCGAGTTCGAGCGAGCCTGACGAGATCTCCACCACGCGCTCGGGCTCCAGCTCCTCGAGGTGGTTCGCCGCCGTGAGCCGTTCCCACTGGGCCCCATCGGGCCAGTCGCCGCCGCCGCCGATGTCGGCCCACGAGGCCACCAGGTTCGAATGCGCCTCGTCCAGCCGCCGGTGCCGCAGGCGGTAGCGATCCCGGTCCAGGCCGTTCAGCCGCAGCGACGCAGAGCGGTCGAGCAGTGGCTCCCCGCCGGCCTTCGTCACATCCACGGTGCCGTTCCAGGCGACGATCGTGATCCGGCCGTCCTCGTCGCGCGACCCGATGGCCTGGACCATGTCGCCGGCGCCATCGCCGGAGACGGTCGTTGCCAAGCGCGACGGCAGCAGCTGCTCCAGCATCCACAGGCCCCACCAGCGCGGCTTGCGCAGGTTCCCGACCGCGAGCAGCCCGAAGCCACCGTGCAGGAGGCTGGGCGGCCGGCCGAGCTCCTCGAAGTGGTCGGAAATCGTCCAGTAGGCCAGTGCCTCGGTGCGACCCATGGCCGATGCCATGCCGCGCACAAGGTAGGCGGCGCTCCACGGCGAGTCGTGGACCGGGTTGAAGTGCGAGGCGTGCGCCCCCCACTCGGTCCACCACTGCGCCAGGCCCGGGTAGCCGTGGCGCGCCGCGATCGGACGCAGGTCGAGCGGCGCGTTGCCGTAGGTGTGGGTCGACACGAAGTCGATCGGGGACCCGGTGGCCCTGCAGTGCGCGAGCATCTCGTCGACCCACTTGCCGGCCGCCGACGCCGGCCCGCCCACCAGGAGCGCGGCATCCACCGATTTCACGGCGCGGACGCTGACGTCGTAGAGGCGCATGTACTCGTCGCGGGTGCCGGACCAGAAGACGTCGAGGTTCGCCTCGTTCCAGACCTCGAACGCCCAGTGGCGAACCTCGTCCCGGCCGTATCGGCTCACCAGGTGGGCGGTGAGCTCGAACACAAGCTCCTCCCATCGGTCCCAGTCGCGGGGTGGGCTGACGATGGCTCCGTAGTCGAACACCGTCTTCGACGGGTCGCTGGCGAGGTCGTGCGGCATGAAGCTGAGCTCGACGATCGGCCGCAGCCCCAGCGCCAGCACGTGGTCGTAGATGCGGTCGATGCCGCGGAAGTCGTAGACCGGCCGCCCGCCGAACTCGCTGTACGTGCCGAGGTCGTCGCCGAGGATGGCGTGCGCGCGCACGGCCTCGACACCGAGCTCATCGTGGGCGAGACGGAGCGCCTCGCTGAACTCCGCGCCGATGGGCCTGCCGCCGGGACC
>CAYYDA010000083.1:1927-7350 GCA_964470495.1 uncultured Steroidobacteraceae bacterium
GGTGGGTGGGGGACCGGACGGACCTCTGGCTCGCCGATCTGGAGCAGATCCCACGGCCCGTCGGCGGCGGGAGCGCGCTCGATCACGTATCCGGCCGCTCCCTCCACCGGGGCCCAGTCCACGGTGACCTGGCCACGGCCGGCCGACGCCCGGATGTAGGTTGGCGGAGGAAGGGCCGGTAGCTCCAGCCCTCCCTCCGCGTCGCTGCGCAGGCCGATGCGTGCTTCCCAATCGGCGCGGGCGCTTCGCTCGACGTCGGTCACGGCGCCGTCCGCCCCGCGCCGAACGTCTCCATCCGCATGAGCGGCTTGAGTGCCTTCTCCACCTCGCCGCGGCTGAAGTAGCGCTGGAGCTTGTCCTTGTTCAGCTCGTTGGCGATGGCGGCGATCACCATGCCCTGGTCCAGGCTGAGGTACCGATCCGCCACCTGGCCGCTCGAGACGTTAACGGCATCCTTGAAGCCGCCAGGCCCGTAGAGCGCCGGGAAGTCGGCCTTCAGCTTGGCGAGGTTCGCGAGCGTTTCGTCCGGCGCGAAATCGAGCGCCAGGAATGCCGCGTGGGGGGTCACCACGCCTTGGCCGAAGTCGGGCGCCGGTTGCGGGACCCGCGGGTCGTACTCCGAAGTTGCGGGGTTGTCGCAGTAGCCGCCGCTATCGTCCGCGAAGCCATTGTCGACGGTCGTGCGCTCCACGTCGGACGTGTAGCCGTTCGGCTCCATGCCGATGGCGTCGACGCCGTACTCCCGGTACCCGTTGAGGATCTCCGGGTCGGACGAGGGCGAGAAGCCCCAGTAGCCGTACTCGGCCTCTTCGAGCCCGTGCTCGATCTGCGACTCCACGAAGAGCGGATGGGTCACAGCCCAGCTGTTCCGGCCCCACTCCTCCTCGGGGACGACGAGCGGCACCATGAGCGCCTCGAACATGGATCCGCCCCAGGTCGGGACGATGAGCTGGTCGTCGTAGGGGTACGCGCCCTCGAACACGTCGACGCCCATGTACTCGTGCCACACCCCGATCGGCTTCGTCTCAGGCCAGCCCCAGTCGCACGTGTCGGGGAACGTCCGCCAAGCGCCGAAGTAGTGCTCGGCAGGGATGTCGCCCATGGCGATGCCGATGTAGCTGGCGATGCGCGGCTCCGTGTTGAAGGCGCCGTAATGGTGCCCGGTGTACCAGACCTGCTCGCCCATGCCGCAATAGTCGCCCGGCACGGAGTCCGGCTGCGCATTCTCCCAGAAGCCGCCGCGGATGAGGCCGACATCGGCCTTCGCGTTCGGGTCGTAGTAGCAGCCGAAGTCCATGCTCTCGAGGAGTGCCCGTGCTTCGTGCCGTAGCTGCGGGACGCCGCCGTTGGCGACCATCAGGAACGCCGATGCGAGCCAGCCGTTGTCGACGCTCGAGGCGAACGGCGTGATCGGGTCGTGTGGTGGCTGGGGCCAGACGGTGATCTTCTGACGCGTGGTCGGGTCGTACCAGTTCCAGAACTGGCCGGACGGCTCGTGGCGCTCGAGCCGCGACACGCTATCGAGCGTCTGCGCGATCCGGTTGCGCGCCTCCTTCTCCTTGATGAGCTTGAGGTCACGAGCCGCAAGCGTGGCCCAGATGTACATGCCGATGTTCGTCGGCGAGGTGTATCGGGCCCGGGTCGCGGGATCCAGGTTGCCGCCGATGTTGTCGGAGGGGAGCCCGGTCGCGGGATCGGTCATCGCCACGAACGAGGCCCAGGTGTCGCGCGCGTAGCTCTCGAGCACGCGTTCAGAGCCCTTGTCGCGGGCGGCGACCGGCAGGCTGACCGCCAGCGAGAGCGTCAGCGCCAGCGGGATAGTGAGGAGGCGTCGGGATCGGCTCATGGCTTCGCGTGTCCTTTGGGCAGCGCTCGGGGACTGCCATGAAGTTGGGTTAGGTCGATCTCCTATTTGATGCCGGTCATGGCGATGCCCTGCGTGAAGTAGCGCTGGAGCGCGATGAAGACGATCAGGATCGGCACGATGACCACGACCGAACCGGCCATGAGCAACGCGATGTTCGTCTCCTGCTGTCCGGTGGCGAACAGCGCGATCGCGACCGGCAGGGTGTACATGGTGTCGGAGGTGGCGACCACCAGCGGCCACAGGAAGCTGTTCCAGCTGCCGAGGAAGGTCAGGATGCCCAGCGTCGCGAGCGCCGGCCCGCACAGCGGCATGACGATGCGCCAGAAGATGTAGTGCTCGCCCGCGCCGTCCACGCGTGCCGCATCGAGCAGCTCGTCGGGGAGCCCGGCGATGAACTGGCGCATCAGGAAGACCCCGAAGGCGCCGGCCAGGAAGGGCAGGATCAGGCCGGCGTGGGTGTTGACGATGCCGAGGTTGGCTGTCAGCACGAAGAGGGGCATGAAGGTGACGATGCTCGGAACCATGAGCGTGCCGAGCACGACGACGAACAGGATCCGCTTGCCCGGGAAGTCCAGCTTCGCGAGGGCGTAGCCGAGCATCGAGCAGAACACGATGTTGCCGAGTGTCACGGCGATCGCGACGACGGTCGAGTTGAAGAAGTAGCCGAGGAAGTTCAGCCGGCTGAAGAGGTCCTCGTAGTTGGCCGCGGTCCAGTTCTCCGGGAGCCAGGTCGGTGGCACCTGTCGAAGCTCGCCCGTCGTCTTGAAGGAGCCGAGGAGCATCCAGATGAACGGCCCGACCAGGATGACGATCCCGAGAATCAGCAGGAGGTAGATCCACCAGGCCCCACCGCCGGCCCGCGGCCCACGGCTTGCCTTTGGGACCGTCGTCGAAGCCTCTCGCGCGGGAGTGAGTGCACTCATCGGTCGATCCTCACGTGGCCGGCCGGAGGAGCCGGAACTGGATGGCGGTGAGCAGGCCGATCGCGATGAACAGGATGAAGGCCACCGCTGCCGTGTACCCGTAGTTCCCGAAGCTGAACTGGTCGTAGCCGTAGTAGGCGAGCGAGACGGTCGAGTCCAATGGCCCGCCCTGGGTCATGACGAAGACCTCCTCGAAGAACTGCACGTAGCCGATGCCTGTGATGACGCCGGCGAAGAGCAGGGTGGGACGCAGGAGCGGGAGCGTGATGCCGCGGAATCGCTGCCAGCGGCCTGCGCCGTCGACCTCGGCGGCCTCGTACAGGTCCTGGGAGATCGTCTGCAGGCCCGCGAGGAAGATGACCATCAGGGAGCCGAGGCTGTGCCACACGGCCATCGCGACGAGCGACCACAGCGCGAAGCGCTCATCGGACAGCCATCCCGGCCCGTCGGTGCCGAAGGTGGCGAGGATCGCATTGATGAGGCCGGTCTCGGTGCCGAGCAGGATCCGCCACACGACCGAGATGGCGACGATGCTGGTGACAACGGGAAGGTAGAAGCCGACCCGGAAGAACGTGCGGAAGCGCACGATTCCCTGGTTCAGCAGCACTGCCGCACCCAGTCCGAGGGCCATGGCGAGCGGCACGCCGACCAGGACATAGGCCGCGGTGTTCGCGGCCGCCTTCTGGAAGCGCTCGTCGCCGAGGACCTCGAGGTAGTTCTCGATGCCGATGAATTCGATAGACAGCGGGTTGCGGATGTCCGTCACGCGCATGTCCGTGAAGCTCGTGATGAGCGCCACGAGGATCGGCCCGGCCATGAAGACCAGGAAGAGCAGCATGAACGGGAGCGCGAAGCTCCATCCGACGAGCGCGTCCTGCCTCGGAGAGCGGCCGGCCGTGGATGCGCTTCGACGCACACCCACGGCCTTGGCACTGCTCTGCACCGGTCCTACTCCGTCCCGACCGAGGAGGCTGCCTCCTGCATCGCCGTGCAGCCTTCCTCAGGCGCCATGTCGCCCACGGTCACCTGCTCGATGACCGTGTCGATCTCGGCGGCCACCTCTTCCCAGGTGGCGATCGCCGGCGGCGCCTTGGCATCCTCCAGCTGATCCCCGAATGCGGAGAGCAGCGCGTCGCCAGAGAGTGCCTCGTTATCCCACGCCGATTGGACCGAAGGTAGGTCGCTGACCGTCTCGTACCAGGTCACCTGGACCTCGGGCTGCGACAGGTACTCGATGAACGCCCACCCAGCTTCCTTGTTGTCCGCGTCAGACAGGACGGCCATGTTGGAGCCGCCGACGAACGAGGTGCCCGTCGCCTCGGTGGGCTGGTGCGTCACCGTCCACGTCTCAGGATCCGCACCGGCATCGGTGACGATGCCGATCATCCAGGGACCGCTCACGAACGAGCCAACGTTGCCGTTTGCAAACTCGCCCTCGACCGGGACGTCCGCCGCGGCCGGGGCCGTCAGCCCTTCCTCGAAGAACGAGTCGTAGAAGGTGAGCGCCTCGACACAGGCTTCCCCGTCGAGCGTGAACTCGCCACCCTCGCCCAGGATCTCGCCACCCGCCTGCCAGAAGAACGGCATGTAGGTCTGCCATGCGCCTGGGCCGCCCGGCTGGAGGTTGATCCCGTACTGCGCGCCGGCTCCCTGGATGCCCTCGGCCAGCGCCTTCAGGTCATCCCAGGTCGCAGGCGCCTCGGTGACTCCACCCTCCTCGGCGAGGTCGGTGCGGTAGTACAGCAGCCGCGTCTCGACGTACCACGGCACGGCGTAGCTGGTGCCGTCGACGACCGTGGTGTTCCATGCACCCTCGAAGAACTGGCTGGGATCGATGTTCGACGGGGTCGGATCGAGCCCGCCGAGTGCGGCGAACTCGCCCATCCAGGTCGTGCCGACCATCGTCACGTCGGGAACCTCACCGCCGGCGATGGCGTTGACGATCCGGTCGTGGGCGGCGTCCCAGGGGACCGGTGTGACGTTGACCGTGACGTCGGGGTTGTCGGCCATGAAGCTCTCGGCCAGAACGCCGAGCTCCTCGCCCTCGGTGCCCATCGCCCAGACATCGATCTCGCCGCTGGCCGCGCCGGTATCGACCTCGGGCGCCTGGGACGCGGCGCCGCCCGGGCTGGCATCGCCGCCCTCCTCGCCGCGGCCGCAGGCCGCGAGCGCCAATGTCATCGCGAGCGCCGCGAGTGCGACCCCCGCCGATCGTCTACTGCTCATTCCTCTGATCCTCCTTCGTGTCGTAGCTGCATCCGCAGCTCGAGCGAACGACCAGCTCGGTTGGCAGGACGTCGTGCAACGGTACATTTCGGTGGGTCGTGATTCGGTCACGCAACAGCTCGGCCGCGCGGCGGCCGAGCTCGAGCATCGGCTGGCGTACGGTGGTCAAAGGCGGCGCCAGGTGGCCTGCCGCCGGGATGTCATCCCAGCCGGTGACGGCCAGGTCGTCGGGAACGGTGAGGCCGGCGGCGCGGGCCGCCACCAGCACGCCCATCGCGATCTCGTCGTTGGCGCACACGATCGCGTCGGGCCGGTCTTGGGAGTCGAGGAGAACCGTGGCCGCGGCCTGCCCGTCGGCCTCCCGGAATCCGCATGCCATCGCCGGCCGCCATGGTCGCCGCCGGTCG
>CAYYDA010000084.1:0-7276 GCA_964470495.1 uncultured Steroidobacteraceae bacterium
CTCCAGCCGCCAGGCGCGAAGCAGTTCGTTGTCGACCTGTTCGGCGAGGCGGACAAGCTCATCCTCAACCTGTTCATCGCGGCCGTTGCGGTCGGGCTGGCGGCCGGCCTCGGCGTCCTGGCACGAACCCGACCGGGGCTGGCGCGCATCGGCTTCATGGGCGGCGGGGTCCTGGCGCTGGGAGCAGGGCTGCGCGACCCGTTGTCGGAGCCGGTGACCACGTTGCTGGTGGCGGCCGCGGCGGTCGGCATCGCGATCGCGATCCTGTCGTGGCTGCTCGGCCTGGCCGTACGGCTGCAGGGGCCGCCGGTTGCCGAGATGCCGGCCTGGGGCCGCCGACGATTCATCGGAGCCTCCATCGCCGTGGTGGGCCTGGCGGCAACCAGCGGGGTGCTGGGGCGGACGCTCCTGGACCGTGGGCGCCTCAACGCGGTCGAGCAGGCCGGCGACCTCCCGGCTCCCGAGGCGACGGCGCCGCCACCGCCCGCCGGCTCCTCGCTCGAAGTTGAGGGCATCAGCCCGCTGGTGACGCCGAATCGCGACTTCTATCGGATCGATACCGCCCTGCTCGTGCCGCGTCCCGACATCGCCACGTGGCGGCTTCGCGTCACGGGCATGGTCGACCGACCCTTTGAGCTGACCTACGACGAGCTCGTTGCGCTGCCGCTCCACGAGCAGTACGTGACGATCGCGTGCGTCAGCAACGAGGTCGGCGGCAACCTGGTCGGCAACGCGCTGTGGAGCGGCGTGCGCCTCAAGGAGCTGCTCGAGCGTGCAGGCGGGCGGCCCGAGGCGACCCAGATCGTCGGGCGCGCGGTGGATGGCTTCACCGTCGGCTTTCCGACCGCCCATGCCCTGGCCGAGAGGCGCGAGGCGCTCGTGGCGGTCTCCATGAATGGCGAGCCGCTGCCGCCGAACCACGGATACCCGGCGCGGCTCATCGTCCCGGGCCTCTTCGGCTACGTGAGCGCCACGAAGTGGCTGACCGAGATCGAGCTCACCACGCTCGACGGCTTCGATGCCTACTGGGTCCCCCTCGGCTGGTCCAAGGACGGGCCGATCCTGACCCAGTCACGCATCGACGTGCCGAGCAACGGGGCCCGGGTGGCGGCCGGCACCGTCGCCGTGGCCGGCGTCGCCTGGGCGCCGGATCGGGGCGTGGATGCCGTCGAGGTGCAGGTGGACGAGGATGGCTGGCAGCCCGCGGAGCTCAGCACGCCGATCTCCGATGCGACCTGGGTCCAGTTCGTCCATCGCTGGGAGGCGACCGCGGGAGAGCACCTGCTTCGCGTCCGCGCCACGGACGGCCGCGGCGAAGTCCAGACCGACATGCGCACGCCGCCGCCTCCTGACGGCTCGCGCGGCCATCACACCATCCGGGTGACCGTGACCTGATCCGCGGTCAGGCGTCCGAGTTCGGACCGGGGAGTGCGATGGGGGAGAGGTGGACCTCGACGCGGATGAGGCCCTCGATGAGCGGCTTGTCGGTGAGCAGCGCCCACGCCGCATGCGACAGGTTCGCCACCCGCTGGTCGGACGTGCCGACGTAGCACGGGCACGAATCGACGACAGGCAGGCTCACGCAATGATCCGCGCAGACCAGGACGACCTGTGGCTCGCCGTCGGGAATGCCGCCACCGAGGTCGAGCGGCAGGGCCACCGTCGGCTCTCCCTCCCAGCCGATGCTCTCGCCGTAGTTCGAGGCCAATCCGGTGACGAGCCCATCGACCGCCACGACGCCGTCGAACTTGGGCGTCAGCGCGGACAGGTTGAGGTCGCCATACGCCCCGGACAGGCTCGTGGTCGGGTCGCCGGCGAAGGCGTACCAGTAGTCCTCCTTGCCGTCGAAATAGGCGCTGCGGTGCAGCCAGGTCTCGGCACCATCGACCAGCGTGTGCGGCAGCCGCTCCAGCCCATCGGCGACATAGTTCGGCTCCGACGCGAAGACCTCGCCGTAGGGCAGGTCCGGCTCGTCGAGCAGCACCCCGACCAGGTGCGCGGCACCCTCGTAGAAGTCGGTGGCGAAGTAGGCCGATGCGCCGAGCTCGACCAGCGGTGCGCGGGAATAGGCGCCCACTCGTCCCGCGGCGGTCTCCTCGTCGGCCGGGTCGTCGAAGCCCTCGGACGCTCCGGGCGCGTAGCAGGCGTTGGAGTAGATCATGACCCAGCCCGGCGCCGGCCTGGCGTGCTCGGCGATCCAGGCCTCGCCGTAGTAGGCCAGCGCGCCGTCGCCGAAGCTGTCGGAATGGGTCACGCCGTCGGCGCCCGGCCCGTTCAGGCCCCAGCCGTTCATGGTCTCCGCACTGGCCACGTCCGAGTAGGGGTTCGGGGTGCCGATGCCGTGGCCGAGGTAGATGACGATGCTGGCGTCCTCCACCGCGTCCAGCACCTTCTCCGCGGTCGCGTCCGGTGAGTACGCCTTCGTCACAGTCGCGCCGCGCGTCTCGGCCGCGGCGGCGGCCGCGTCGGCCAGGCTGATGTAGACCGGGGTCAGCTCGTCGCCGACGGGCCCGACGATGATGGCCACCTTGATCAACGGCTCGGCGGCGGCCGCTGGCGCGGCGCCACCGAAGCCGGCGAGGAGGGTCGCCAGCAGCGTGACGAGGATGAGAACAGGACGCACGGGTCTCCCCCGAGGGCACTCTCGGTGAGCTGAGGACGTATCGAGCGCAGCATCGCATCATTCGGCCAGACGCGGCAACCCTTTCGCGCGCCCCGCGGGGGTCGTCAGGCGCCGGCGGGCTCCATTGGAGCGGATGGCAACTCGGCGACTGTACTCGGTCCCGCCTGGAGCGCCTCGAACATGACCCGCGCCCAGGCGTCGTACAGGACGGTCGACGGATGGAACTGGTCGCTCGAGAGCACGTCGGTGCGTCCGGCGATCATCGGCGGCACGCGCGCGTGGATGTCCCCGTACGCGGCGCCGGCGCGGGCGGCCTCAGCGCGGCTGATGGGCCGCAGGAGGCGCGCGTACTGATCGGCCAGGAAGATGAGGGGCTCGAAGGCGCGGAGCACCCCGTGGAAGCTGGGAATGCCGCAGAGCACGACCCGTGCTCCCGGAGCCGATGCGCGAACTGCCTCGAACGTCTCGCGCAGGCTCGCGCGGTAGCGCGCGGGTGGCGTCTGATGCGTCGCGTCGTTCGAGCCGACGACGATGGCGACGATGTCGGCGTCGGCCAGGAAGGGTCCAGCAGGGTCGTGGCGGCCGTCCGCACCGGTGGCATGCGCGATCTGCTGACGCGGCAGGTCCGCGGTCCGAGCTCCGGCCCAGCCATAGCTGATGACGCGGACCGGCCGCGCCTCGGCATCGGCGATGCGGCGTGCGAGCAGGTACGGCAGCGCGTCCTGCGCCTGGCTGACGCCCACGCCCGCGGTGGTCGAGTCGCCCAGGACGACCAGGGTCAGCGGATCGGCCGCTGCGGTGATCCCGACCGGCGCGACGAGGTGATTGACCCTGAATCCCGGCCAGGCCGGAAGGAACTCCGCCCGGCGCAGCCGCATGAACTGCACCGCGACGACGCCCGCGAAGGCGCCGATGGCTGCCCCCGCGAGGCGTCCGAACTGAACATGCCATCGCTCCATGGTTTCACGGTAGCGAACTCATGGTCTTGACGCCAACAGCACAATCGGTCGCGTGCCGCATGCCCCGCTCGTCATCGTCAACCCGACCGCCGGCGGCGGACGCGCCCTCCGGTCGGTGGAGTGGCTGCGCGAACGGCTCGGGCAGCGACCGGATGCCCGGTTCGAAGTCACCCGTCGTCGCGGCGATGCCGAGTCGCTCGCGGCCGCCGCCGCCGGCGCCGGTCACGATCGGGTCATCGCCGTCGGCGGCGACGGAACGGTCCAGGAGGTCGTCAACGGGCTCCTCTCGGGAGCCCAGCCGCCCGAGCTGGGAATCGTGCCACTGGGGAGCGGCAACGACCTGGCTCGCAGCCTGGGCCTGCCGGCCGACCCGGCGATGGCGTGGCGGGCGGCCATCGGCCACCAGACGCGTACGCTCGACGTGGCGCGGGCGCGGAACGGCGACGGTGCGAACCGGTGGTTCGCGTCGGCCGGCGGGATCGGATTCGACGCCCAGGTGGCTGCCGCCATGATCGACCGTCGGGGCTGGCAGGCGGGACGTGCCGGATACCTCCTCAGCACCTTGGCCGAGCTCCGTCGCTATTCGAACCGCAGGGTCAACCTGACCGTCGACGGGGCCTCGTTCGCGCACGACGTACTGCTGGTTGCCATCGCGAACGGTGCCTACTACGGCGGCGGAATGCGGATCGCGCCCGGGGCGCAACCCGACGACGGCATCCTCGACGTCTGCGTCGTGGGCGACATCTCCCGTATGGCCGCTATCAGGCAGCTCCCGAATCTGTACCGCGGGACGCATGTTCGACACCCGCAGGTGAGCACGATGACCGGTCGTACCGTCGAGGTGGACGGAGACCCGACGACGCGGATCCACCTGGACGGCGAGCCCTTCGGGAGTCTTCCCCTCCGGGTCTCCCTCGTGGCCGGCCCGCTGGACGTCGCTGCGCCTGTTTCCCAGCCATAGCGCGCCAGCTGGAGGCGGGTGACGGAGGCGTTGCACCGCCGCTGAGCGGCGCGGCTACGCTACCCGGCGTGGAGCAGCAGACGGAGATCGTTCCAGGAGTGCGCGTGCTGGGACGCGGCAGCGCGCGAATCGGGACGGTGGACGCCGTGTTCGCCGACTACCTGCTGGTGCGAACCCGCGGACTGATGCCTGTCGATTTGTACGTACCCCGGGCGGAGGTCAGGTGGATCGTGGATGCTGCCCGTGTGGACTGCTCCCCGCGCGAGGCCTACGAGCGCTGGCATCGGCCGTTGAAGCGGGCGCCGCATGACTGAGATGCGCTTCGAAGATGCAACGCTGGACCGGCTCCGGGTCGAGCGAGAGGTGCGCATCGAGACGCGTTCGGCGAAGGACGGGACCCCGCACCGGGCGATCATCTGGGTCGTGGTCGACGATGCCGGCCGTGCGCTGATCCGCTCCTGGCGTGGCGCGGGCGCACGCTGGTATCGCGAGGCCACGGGCGGGGCACCGGTCAGGCTCATCGTCGGCGGTCAAGAGATCCCCGTTGAGATCGCTCGCGCGACCGATTCCGAGCGCGTCGCATCCTGCAGCCAGGAGCTGGAGGCCAAGTACGCCGGCAATCCGGCCACGAAATCCATGGTGCGCGAGGAGGTGCTCGACACCACGCTCGAGGTCGTGCCCGTTTGAGCGCCGCTGGTCGCTCCCGCATCGGTCTTGCAGTACCCTAGCCCGACCATGGAACAGACCGATACGATCCAGCCGCTCAACGGTCGCCCGCCGTACGAGCCGGGGGACGCGGATGGGTTCTTCGCCCACGTCGGAGCCGGCGGAAAGGTCGAGGCGGACGACTGGATGCCCGACGAGTACCGCGCGGCGGTCCTGAAGTTTGTGGAGATGCACGCCAACAGCGAGCTCATGGGCGTGCTGCCCGAGCGCGACTGGATCATGCGCGCCCCGAACCTGCGCCGGAAGCTCGCGCTGACGAGCAAGATCCAGGACGAGGTCGGCCACGCGCAGCTGCTCTACCGCGTGGCCGAGGATCTCGGCAAGCCCCGCGCCCAGATGCTCGCCGATCTGCTCGAGGGAAAGACGAAGTTCCACAACGTCTTCCACTACCCGACGAAGAGCTGGGCCGATATCGGGATCATCGCCTGGCTCGTCGACGCGGCAGCGATCGTCAGCCAGCAGGCGTTGCGCGACTCTTCCTACGCGCCGTATGCGCGCACGATGCGGAAGATCTGCTGGGAGGAATCCGTCCACATCATGCACGGCCGCGATGTGGTGCTGACCCTCATGAACGGGACCGATGCGCAACGCGCCATGGTCCAGGAGGCACTCGACCGATGGTGGGGCCCGCTGATGCAAATGCACGGGCCGCCGACCGATCCCGCGAAGGACAAGGACCTGCACTGGGGCATCAAGGCCAAGAACAACGAGCAACTGCGCCAGGAGTTCCTGTCGATCTACGTGCCGCGCATCCGCGAGCTGGGCCTCACCATTCCCGACGCAGGTCTCGCCTACGACGAGGCCTCGGGCCGATGGCGGTACACCGAGCCCGACTGGGCGGAGCTCAAGTCGGTGGTGACCGGCCATGGGCCCGCATCCCAGGAGCGGCTCGGCTTCCGGCGCGAGCACTATGCCGAGACGCAGTGGGTCCGCGACGCGCTCCTGGGGAACGCGACGGCCGCAGCCTGACGCGGGCCGGATGAGCGAGCGCGTGTGGGAGGTCTTCCGCCAGGAGGACGAGGGCGACCCGATGATCCATTCCGGCAACGTGAACGCGCCCGACGAGGAGCTGGCGATGCACTACGCCCGCGAGTTCTACGGGCGCCGCGGCGAGTCGCACCGCCTCTGGATCGTGCCGCGCGACGCGATCACCGAGCTGGACGACCCTGACCTCCTCAAGCCACCGTTCGACCGCTCGCACAAGAAGCCGGGCGGGTACCTCATCAAGCACAAGCTCGAGGCGGCCAAGGCACGCGCCGGAGGAACGACGGAGGAGTAGATGGCCGAGTCCGCACCGGTTGCGAAGGTTTCCCCCGAGCTCGACGAAACGGGCCGAGAGGCGCTGGCCGAGCTGCTGCTCGGCGTCGCCGACGACGAGTTCGTGATCGGCTTCTGGGACTCGGAGTGGACGGGCATCGGGCCGATGCTCGAGGAGGACGTGGCCACCAGCTCGATCGCGCAGGACGAGATCGGGCACGCGCGCGCCCTGTACGAGCTTTTGGCCGAGCTGATCGGCGACGACGCCGACAACATTGCCTTTGGTCGCGCGCCCGAGGCCTACCGGCACGCGGCGCTGCTCAACCACGCGCGCGGCGACTGGGCCTTCAGCGTGGCCCGCCGCTGGCTGTACGAATCGGCCGATGCCGTTCGGCTGACCGCATTGGCCAGCAGCCGGTGGACGCCCCTCGCTCAGCTGACCGCGAAGATGCGGCGGGAGGAGACGTACCACCGGATGCACGTGGACACCTGGCTGCGGCGCCTTGCCGAAGCCGCACCCGACGTCCGCGAGCGACTCGCCGATGCCCTCGTCCGGCTGTGGCCGGACGCCCAGGAGGTCTTCGCGCCGCTCCTGGCCGAAGAGGAGCTGGTCCGGGCAGGGTTCCTGTCCGAGCCGCTGCGCGCGCTCCATGCCACCTGGCAGCACACGGTGCGGCCGGTGCTCGAGCCGATCACGGGCACCCTTCCGCCGGCTGAGCCCAACATCGACGGCCGGACGCGACGGACCGA
>CAYYDA010000085.1:0-7194 GCA_964470495.1 uncultured Steroidobacteraceae bacterium
TCGGTCGTCAGCCGCGACGGCCGCCGGCGAAGGCCCGGCGACGAGGGCGAGCTGCGGCCGGCGGGGGCACCCGACGCGTGGCACCTGTTCGACCTGTGGTCGCACGCCACGCCGCCCGCGATCGCACGGATCGAGGGCTACGGGGCCGCCGACTGGGAGTCGGTCGGCCACGAGGGCATCGTCCCTCGCTCCGCGCTCAATCCGATCCTGCACTTCAGCCAGATCGACGCGTGGATCATGCCCGCGGAGCAGCGGGCCGGCGGCTTCGCCCAGCACGGCGCCAGCCGCTCGGGGCCGCACTACCTGCGGTTCCTCGTGCGCGACGGTGCCGACGGCGCGCGATTCCTGCGATTGGTGCTCGGACGCATCGGGAACGACGCGATCGCTGCAGGCATCCTCGCTCCGGTGCGAACATACGAGTCGGCGGGCACGCGGGCTGCTGAGGCAGTCGGCTTCGAGGCGATCGGACGCGTGACGCTGCTCGTGCGCGATGTGCGCGCACAGGTCCGCGAGCCGGCGATGGTTCCGGCCACCAGGTGACGACGACGGAGGAGGGCAAACGTAACGTGGCCCGACGCGAGACGACCGACGACCTCGACGCCCTGATGGAGGCGCTGCCGCCCGAGATCTGCGATCGGCTGCGCGACCTGGCGAACCGGACCGACCTGCTCGAGGTCGTCATGGACCTCGGCCGCCGGCCGCAGGCACGCTTCACCACCGGCGAGAAGGACCTCCTCGACCGCGAGATCACCGAAGCCGACATCGCGTACGTGATCGACCACATCGGCGTCTTCGGCGACGATAACCGGGCCGGCATCGAGCGCACGCTCCACCGCATCAGCGCCATTCGCAACCGGTCCGGGAAGGTGGTGGGGCTGACGTGCCGCATCGGTCGCGCCGTCTTCGGCACCATCGACATCATCCGCGACATCACCGAGTCGGGGCAATCGATCCTCATCCTCGGCCGCCCCGGCGTCGGCAAGACGACGATGCTGCGCGAGGTGGCCCGGGTGCTGGCCGACGACCTCGGCAAGCGTGTCGTGGTGGTCGACACCTCGAACGAGATCGCCGGCGACGGCGACATCCCGCATCCGGGCATCGGCGGCGCCCGTCGCATGCAGGTGCGGACGCCGACCGAGCAGCACGCGGTCATGATCGAGGCGGTCGAGAACCACATGCCCGAGGTGATCGTCATCGACGAGATCGGGACCGAGCTCGAGGCAGGGGCGGCGCGCACGATCGCCGAGCGCGGCGTTCAGCTGGTCGGCACCGCCCACGGCAACACACTCGACAACCTGATGCTCAACCCAACCCTGTCCGACCTGGTCGGCGGCATCCAGCCGGTGACCCTCGGCGACGAGGAGGCCCGGCGGCGCGGGACGCAGAAGACGGTACTAGAGCGCAAGGCGCCGCCAACCTTCGACGTCCTGGTCGAGATCGTCGAGCGCGACAACGTCATCGTCCACCGCAACGTTGCCGAGACGGTCGACGCCATCCTGCGCGGCCACATGGTCCCGCCGGAGGCGCGCTACCGCGACGACGCGGGCGAGCTCAAGGCAATGACGAAGTACGACTACCGCCTCAGCGAGACTCCGTCGGGCACCCCGGCCTTCGCTCCGCTCGAGCCGACCGGCGGCTTCGGCGCATTCAGCCGCGGCGGTCGCTCGAGCGGAGGCCGATACGAACGCGGCGGGCTGCGCCCGCTCCCGGGCGGGAACGGCGGCGAATCCGGTGGGCGAGGCACGCGCACCCTCCCGGGCGAACGCCTGTCGGGTGCGACCGGTGCCACCGGCTCCACGGAGCGCGATGCTCGTCGCGAGCTGGAGCGTGCCCTGTCCGAGATGGATGACGATGCTTCGGTCGATCGCCCGATCGGTGCGCAGCGTCCACAGCCCGACCGAGCACGGTCGCATCGGCCCATGAGCGTGTTCGCCTTCGGGGTCAGCCGCAAGCGCCTGGAGCAGGCCGTCCGCGAGCTCAGTGTGCCGGTCACCGTGGCCCGCGAGCTGGACGAGGCCGATGCCGTCGTCACCCTGCGCAACTACTACCGCCGCAAGCCTGCCGCGCTGCGCGACGCGGAGTCGCACGGGGTGCCGATCTACGTGCTCAAGACGAACACCATCCTCCAGATGGAGAACATGCTCGCGTCGCTGTTCGAACTCGAGGCCAACCCGCAGGAGGCGGCGCTGCGCGAGACGGCCGAGGCGATCGGGCTGGTGCAGGCATCCGGGCGGCCTGTCGAGCTGGCCCCGCAGAACGCCTACGTGCGGCGGCTTCAGCACCAGATGGCCGAGAAGAACGCCCTGATGTCCCGCTCGCGCGGGTCGGAGCCGAACCGCCGCGTCGAACTGGTCCCCGAGGAAGGAGCGTCCTGGCGGTGACCGGCCGCGCGGGTCGCATCGTGCTGTTCGTGATCCTCGCGGTGATCGTGCTGGCGCTCGTCGCAACCAGCGTTCTGCCGCCCGCGTGACTGCCGCGTCGCCGGGGCGCGGCCGCTTCATCACCCTGGAGGGCCCGGAGGGAAGCGGCAAGACCACCGCCGCGAGGCACCTTGCGGAGTGGCTTCGCAGGCGAGGGGTGCCCGCAGTCCTGACCCACGAGCCCGGCGGCACTCCGCTGGGCGAGGAGATCCGGCGCATCGTCCTTCACATGCGCGGCATGAGCGACGACCTCGATCCTCGCTCCGACGCGCTGCTGTACGCGGCCGCGCGGGCGCAGCACGTCGCGCGCGTCATTCGACCCGCCCTCGATCGCGGCGACTGGGTCGTCTGTGCCCGCTTCCTCGACTCGTCGCTCGCCTACCAGGGCGCCGGCTACGGCAACGACATGGATGAGCTGCGCCGGCTCCAGGCGTTCGCCACCTACCAGCTGCGCCCGGACCTGACGCTGTTGCTCGACCTTCCGGTGGAGGTCGGCCTGGAGCGGACGCGGCGCCGCGCGGAATGGAACCGTTTCGAGGACACCGAGGAGGTCGCCTTCTTCGAGCGAGTGCGCGCCGCATACCTGGCGTTCGCCGCCGAGGAACCCGACCGATTCGAGGTCGTCGACGGCTCCGGCTCGGTCGAGGCCGCCGATACCGCCATCCGCGCCGTGGTCGAGCGCCGCCTCCTGTCCTGAGGCGAACCGCAGGGTGCCCCGAGCACGACTGCGGGCGTGCGGCGGACCCGCCAGCCACGCGGCGGCCGATGCCGGCGCCGGGGCCGCGGTCAGCACAGCCACCGGGCTAGGGGGTCTCACCTTCGTGGCCGGGGTCATCATCCTCGCCTACGCGGTCCTGAGCCTCGTCCTCGCTACGGCTTCTGGAACCTCAAGCCGTGGGCATGGCCCCTGGGCGTCGGCGTCCAGGCGCTGGGCGTCGTCCAGTCGGTGCTGCAGTTCATGAACGACGGCAGCAACGTCGTCGGCCTCGTGTTCAGCCTGGCCATCGCCGGCATCATCCTGTGGTACCTCTTCCAGCCCCACGTCAAGGCTGCCTTCGGCCGCGCCTGAGCTCGTCGCTATCGGGTGCCGACCGGCGGAACGCGCCCGCTGGCACGTCCCCTGCGCCATAATCGAGTCGGCTGTCGCCCGCCGTGCCTGGGCTTGATGAAGGAGCCGTCCCGCCGATGAAGCTCGTCACCGCCATCGTGCACAACGAGGATGCCGCGACCCTGGTGGACGCCCTCCTCGAGAAGGAGTACCGCGCCACCCGCTTCAACTCGTCCGGCGGCTTCCTGAAGCAGGGCAACGCCACGATCATCCTGGGCGTCGAGGACGACCAGGTGGACGACGTGCTCGCCATCATCAGCGCCAACTGCCACTCACGGAAGCAGTTCGTGAACCCGATGCCGCCGATCATGGAGCCGGGCGAGTTCTACATGCCCTACCCGGTCGAGGTGGAGGTCGGCGGCGCAACCGTGTTCGTCCAGCCGGTCGAGCGCTTCGAGCGGCTCTGAGCCGATGGCGTCCCCCTCGGCTGACTGGGTCACTGCCCTCGACGCCGATGCGCCGGACGTCGTCGCCTCCTGGCGGGCGTTCGACTGGTCGTTGCCCGGACTGAAGGCGTTGCGGCGCGAGGTCCGCGCTCGCGTCCACGAGGGCGACGCGCCTCGAATCCTGGCTCAGCAGGAACGGATCGGCGACGCGCTGGAGGCAATCCTGCGCAGTCTCCCGGACGAGCTGCTTCGCGCGCCCGGCGGCGAGGAGGACTGGAACGTGGCGCAGGCGTTCGCGCACACCACCGCCGCGCGGCGCTTCCTCGCGACCTGGGCCGCGCTCGACGCCGACGGCAGCTGGCCGGAGCACCGGCCGCCGGTGGTCATGCCATCGATCCCCGGGCGGCCAGACGCGACGCTCGACGAGCTTGTCGTGCTCCTCGACAAGTCGCGACGCGCCATCCGCGAGGCGGCGGAGCGCATCAGCGGCCACGAGACACAGCGCTGCAGGATGAAGCACCCGCTCGTCGGGCGCCTGCGCTGCGGCGACTGGCTCCTGTTCGTCGGCATCCACGACCTGATGCATCTCGAGCAGCTCAACAGGCTGCGCGACACTGCCGCCGCGGGGGCCGATGCCTGAGCGTCCGGCGCCGCTCGTCCTGGTGACGACGGCACCGCAGGGACAGCCGTTCGGCAGCCATGCTGCCATCGCCGCCGATGGCCAGCGCCTTCTGGCCGCGGACCTGTCGCGGCGCCTGGGCCGGCTCGGCGCGGCGGTCGCGCCGCTGCCGCACGCGATCCCCACCGGTGGCGCCCCGTTCCATTGGGGCCGCTGGTTCACGACCGCTGCCAGGGCCGCGATGCGCTATGGAGATGGCTCCGTCGACGCGATCGGGTATGCCGGCGGCAGCGCCCTCGGCCTGCTCGCCGACGGTGCGCTCGATGACCTCCTGTCGCCCATCGGCGGCGAGGTCGTCGCCAACAACCGCTTCAGCGCGGATGCATTCGTGGTCGCCGGCGACCTCGACGCCGCACTGGCGGCGCTCGAGGGGTGCGAGACTGACAACGCCGCGCCGAGATGCCTGAACGAGGCCGGATTCGCGTGGCGCGACATCGGCTCGGCGCCGTGGGCCCGCTTCGACGTCGACACCACCCTCGACCTTGCGCTCCTGCGCCTCGCGACGCGCCTGCCGGAGACCCGCACATTGGATGGGTCGGTGCGCGGGTTTCTGGAGATGGCCCGCCTGCCCGGCGGAGCCGCCCTCGAGGTGCCGCACCTGGCGCGCATCGGCGAGGTGATTCGCGACCAGGCGACGGAGCTGGTCGTTGCCGGTCGCGTGCCCGCCGGCACGTGGCAGGAGCTCGAGACGCAGACGGCCTGCCGGGTTCGCTGCCTCGTCGAGGAGCGCGGAATGCGCTCCACACGAGGCCCTTCGCGGCCGCCACGCTCCGTCCTCGCGGCGCTCATGGCACGCTCCTCGCCATCCGAGCTGGTGGCCGAGCTGGCGCAGCTCGGGGACGCGGTGATCCTCGATACGCGGGTCCTCATGGCATCTGTGGCCGGCTCGTCGGACGCATCGGCCTGGCCTCCGGAGGAGGAGCGCTTCGCGTCCGACTTCGGCTTCCACGCCGGGGTCGCGACGCCGTGGCTGCGCGAGCTGACCGAGGCGGCAGCGGACGCGTCGGTGCCCTTCCTGTTCGGCGGCCATGCGCTCGTCAGCGATGGCCTGCGGCTGATCGTGGCGGCCGCCTGGCAGGGAACGTGACGAAGCGCCGCCCCGGAGAGCCCCTGCTAGACTGTGAATCGAGCGGGCCAGCCGCGCGAACCCCGCTCCACTGAACGACGAACACACATGTTGGGCGACGAGCCCGACATCCAGCGCATCAGCGTGCAACCGGAGTGGAGATGGATCACACCGGACTGCTCTACGTCATTGGCTTCGGGTTCGCCGCGACGACCTTCGTCTTCGGGACGATCCTGTTCAGCTGGCTGATCACGCATCGGCGGCGACGGCCCCAGAAGGGCCTGCCGTACGAGTCGGGCGTGGACACCATCGGTGACACCTGGAGCCGATTCGGCCTGGCCTTCTACCTCTACGCCCTGCTCTTCGTGGCCTTCGACGTCGAGATCATCTTCGTCTACCTGTGGGCCATCACCGTACGGGCGCTCGAGTTCCAGGGGATCGTCCTGATCGGCATCTTCCTTGCGATCCTGATGTTCGGCGAGCTGTATGCGTGGAAGAAGGGCGACCTCCGATGGCAATAGACCGACCGACCACCACCCCGCAACCGGAACCGATGCTGCCGGCGACCACCGGCGGCAACGGGCATCCGATCATCATCCCTGACGAGGCCGCGGGCGACACACTGCTCCGCCCGTTCGATATGGAGGAGCATCCGCAGGGCGGCTTCCACGGCCTGCTCGAGGTCATCCCGACCAAGGCCGACTACCTGCTCGACCTGATCCGCGCCAACTCGCTGTGGCCCCTGCTCTCCGGACTCTCGTGCTGCGCCATCGAGATGATGAGCACCGCCACGAGCGTGAACGACATCGATCGCTTCGGCATGTTCCCGTTCCGCGCCAGCCCGCGCCAGGCAGACGTGCTGATCGTGGCGGGGACGCTGACGACGAAGATGGCCGGGCCCCTCGTCCGGCTGTGGGAGCAGATGCCTGAGCCCAAGTGGGTCGTCGCGATGGGCACCTGCACGACCTCCGGAGGCCGATTCAAGCGGTCCTATTCGGTGGTCCAGGGCGTGGACCGCGTCATGCCGGTCGACGTCTACGTGCCGGGCTGCCCGCCGCGGCCGGAGGGCCTCATCTACGGGATGATGAAGCTGCACGAGCTCGTCAAGCAGCGCCGCGGGCAGTGGGACACCTACGTCGACCGCGGACCGCAGCGCACGCGATGGGAAGGAGACGTGCGCTGACCACGCCCGTCTCCGCGGGGGCGCTCGTCCGGCTGCTCAACGAGCGCCTTGCCGTCGACCTCCGCGATCTTTGGACTGACGCGGACACCGTCGAGTTCACGATCGACGCCCCGCGTGCCCTCGACGTGCTGCGCACGCTGCGGGACGACCCCGACTTCGGGTTCGTCATGCTCGCCGATGCCGCCGCAGTGGACTACGGCCCGGGCGTGCGCTTCGAGATCGTCTACCACCTGTTCAGCTGGAAGCATCCCGCATGGCTTCGCGTGCGCGCGCACGTTGACCGCGCCGACCCGCGCATCCCCACCATCACGGGGCTGTGGGAGGGGGCGATGTTCCACGAGCGCGAGATGTA